>JBJTFY010000076.1:0-3326 GCA_046093625.1 Actinomycetota bacterium | reverse complement strand
GTTCGGAGGCGGAATCGCTCATGTCAAGGGTTCGTCAAGACCCGCCGTGCTCGTTATAGATGTGGTCGCCCGGGACCGATAGCCCCGCGTGTTTCAACGGACCGCGCCCAAGCCCGCCACCGCAACGGAGCCATCCGAGGGCCCGGGTCTCGAGGCCACGATCGTCGCCGACGACGACGCCCCCATCGTGCAGATGGTGACCAACATCGTCGGTCGCGGACTGCGCGACCGGGCCTCCGACATCCACATCGAACCGCTCAACGACATCCTGCGGGTGCGTTACCGCATCGACGGCAATCTGGTCGAAGCCCAACGCCTACCTCTCACGTTGCACCTCAGCCTCGTGAGCCGCCTCAAAATCATGGCCGGGATGAACATCGTCGAACGGCGGCGCCCGCAGGACGGACAGTTCTCCACGGTGGTCGATAGCCGGGAGGTCGACGTGCGCGTGGCGACGGTGGCCACCGTGTTCGGCGAGAAGCTCGTGATGCGCCTGCTCGACAAGCGCCGGTCGATGATCGGTCTCGGCGAGTTGGGCATGCCGCGCGACACCCACGAGTCGTTCTCCCAGATGATCCGCTCGCCGTTCGGCATGGTCATCTGTGCGGGCCCCACCGGCGCCGGCAAAACCACCACGTTGTACGCCTCGCTGCTCGAGATCAACAACTCGGGCAAGAACGTCACCACCATCGAGGATCCCGTCGAGTACGTGTTCCCCGGAATCAACCAGGTGCAGACCAATGAACAGGCGGGACTCACGTTCGCCACGGGGCTACGCGCCTTGTTGCGTCAAGACCCCGACGTGATCCTGGTCGGCGAGATCCGCGATCCCGACACGGCACGCATCGCCGTGCAGTCGGCGCTCACGGGACACTTCGTGCTGTCGTCGCTACACGGCACCGACGCCTCGGCGGCTCTCCACCGACTGCTCGACATGGGTATCGAGGCGTTTCTGATCGCCTCGTCGGTCATGGGTGTCATCGGGCAGCGACTTCTGCGCCGCATCTGCGATTCCTGCAAGACGCCCTACACACCCGACGCGGACGAGATCGCCCTCTTCCGCCAACACCTACCGACGAGCAGCAAGGAACTCTTCTTCCATGGCACCGGGTGCGACGACTGCGCGCAGACCGGTTACCGCGATCGCATCGGGGTGTACGAGTTGTTGCGGATCTCTCCGCGCATCCGTCAACAACTGGTCGACCACGCGACCACCGAACAGGTGCGCGAGTCCGCCATCGCCGAAGGCATGCGTCCCATGATCCTCGAAGCCCTCACCCTCGTCGACGCCGACGTCACGACCATCGGCGAGGTCGTCCGAACGCTGTACGTCGCCTGATCACCATGCCGCGCTTCGCCTACACCGCCATCGACGCCAGTGGAACCCTCGTCGAGGGGATCTCGAAGGCCGACACCATCGCGGCGGCCCGAGCCCTTCTCATGGCCCAGGAACTCTTCCCCACCAAACTCGCCGAGAAGCGGGGAATGCTGCAGTTCGAGATCACCAAGGAAAAGGTCAAGAAGAAAGAGTTGATGCACTTCACGCGTCAGCTCGCGGTGTTCGTGCGAGCGGGCATCCCGATCACGTCGGCACTCGAGACGATCGGAGACGAAACCCAGGACACCGCGCTCCGACGCGCGGTCACGGCGATGATCGAGGAACTCCGCAACGGCGGAACTCTCTCGGCGGCCGCCGCGCGGCATCCGCAGGTCTTCCCCAACTATTACGTCGGAATCCTGCAGAGTGCCGAACTCACCGGTCGACTCGACGAGACCCTCGACAGTCTCGCGGCCTACCTGAATCGCGAGATAGAAACCCGCGCCAAGGTGGTGAACGCCCTGTCGTATCCGGGAGTCGTGATGATGATGGCGGTCGTCACCGTGATCATCCTCGCCGGTTACGTGTTGCCGAAGTTCGAGCCCCTCTTCACCGAGTTGAACGCCGACCTGCCCCTGCCCACGCGCATGTTGCTGGGAGTGGCGTCGCTCTTCTCGACCTATGTCTACATACCGGGTCTCTTCATCGCGATGATTGTCGCGGCGGTGATCTGGATGGTGAAGTCGGAGAAGGGACGCCGAGTGAAGGACCGCCTCGTCCTACGCATCCCGGTGATCAAGGGCATCATCGAGTACGCGATCCTCGAACGATTCTGTCGCATCCTCGGAGCCATGGTGCGCGCGGGAGTACCCCTGCCCGACGGCATGAAGACGACCACGGAAGCGACGGGAAACACGCTGTACCGCGAGCGACTCGACGTGGCTCGCGAAGAGATGATGAAGGGATCCGGCTTCTCGGGTCCGCTCGCCGCCACCGAACTCTTCCCCGGAGCCGCCAAACAGATGTTCAAGGTGGGAGAGGAGACCGGCACCCTCGACGAGCAACTCGCCGCCGCGAGCGAGTACTTCGACACCGAGCTCGAGGTGCGCATCAAGCGGTTCACCACGATGTTCGAGCCGATCATGATCATCGGCGTCGGTTTGATGGTCGGCTTCGTCGCCGTGGCTCTGGTGTCGGCGATGTACGGGGTTCTCGGTGGCGTGAAGGACGGCGTCTGATGTCAGCGCGCCATCACCACGTCGATGAAACCCTGACCGAACATGATCGCCGCCAAGGCGCCGACCGCGAGAAACGGTCCGAACGGAAGCGCCGTGCGACGACCGGCGCGACCACCGATCATCATCACCACGCCCACCAACGAGCCGACGATGAAACCGAAGAACAGTCCGACCAAGGCCAAGCCGGGGTTCGACCAACCAAGATAGAGGCCGAGCAGCGGGCTCAGTCGCACGTCTCCATCGCCCAGACCACCCCGGCTCACCGCGTGCAGGAGTGCCATCACCGTGGTGGCGATGACCGCCCCGGCGAGCGCCGTGACGATGCGACGTGGCTCGTCGATCGCGAGCGACGCGATCACCAGCAACGGAGCACCCACGGCGATGGTCGCGTAGGTCACCTCGCGGGGCAATCGCCGGGTGCGAAGGTCGATGCTGGTCTGTGCCACCAGTCCGGCCACCAGGACGCAATGTGCCGCGCCCACGATGGGTCGCTCGAAATGGAGCATTATCGCGACGAACAACGCCGCGGTCGCGATCTCGACCAGGACGGACTCCATCCCTATGGCCGCACCGCAACGACGACACTTGCCGCGCAGGAACAGCCAACTGAACACGGGGACCAGATCGATCGGCCCCAACTGTCGCTGACATCCTCCGCACGCCGAACCCGGGGCGACCACCGACGCACCACGCGGCACCCGATCGACCACCACCGTCAGGAACGAGCCGATCAACAGACCGGCCACCACGGCGATCGCCACGCTCATCGA
>JBJTFY010000075.1:0-10107 GCA_046093625.1 Actinomycetota bacterium | reverse complement strand
CGCTTGGTGCGCCCGACATCGTCGAGGTCGTTGTGCTTGCCTCCCGCGCGGGCGCACTTCTGCACCGTGGCCGCCCGCGAGAACGGTGCGGCCTCGTCGCCGACGAAGTACGGCTTGAACGGAACCATGCCGGCCACGGTGAACAGAACGGTCGGGTCGTGCGGAATGAGGCTCGCCGACTCGACGGTGGTGTGCCCGCGCTCGGCGAAGTAACCGGTGAAGGCCCGGCGCAATTCGTTGGCGGAGGAGGGGATCGACATCGCCCCGAGATGTTACCCGTCGTTCACTCTCGGGAACGATGACATGGAGGACGCCATGTAGGACGCCATGGAGATCGATGTCGTCATCGCAGCGGTTGCCCGTAACCTGATCGCGTGACCGACACCCTTCCCCACGACGCCGCTCGCAATTCGAACGCCGCGCCCAAGCCCCGGAAAGTCGCGGGCCTGTCCGGCCGGCACGAGGACCTCCACGAGATGATCTCGTTCGAGGATCCGAACGAACAGCGGGTCTGGATGATCGACGCCACCTTCATGCGTTCGTCGTGGAAGTGCATCTTCGGCGAGGGCTGCCAAGGGGTGCACGAGCGTCCCACCCCGGAGTTGAACGAGGGGTGCTGCTCCCACGGCGCGCACTTCGTCGACGAAGCCGACGTCGCCAACGTCGTCAAGCACGTCGTGCGTCTGACGGCCGATCAGTGGCAGATGAAGGGCAAGGCCGAGAAGAAGGGCTTCCTCAAGAAGCACAAGAACGGTGACACCACCACCCGACGGGTCGACGGGGCGTGCATCTTCCTGAACCGTCCCGGATTCGCCGGCGGCGCCGGTTGTGCCTTCCACATCGCGGCGACCGAGGCCGGTGAGCGGCCGCTCGACTGGAAGCCGAACGTGTGCTGGCAGCTCCCGATCCGACTCGAGCACCACACCGACACCAGTGGCTGGGTGACGACCTTCGTGCGCGAATGGAAGAGGCGTGACTGGGGCAACGACGGCGACGACCTCCATTGGTGGTGCACCGACACCCCCGATGCGTTCGTGGGTCGCGATCCGGTCTACAAGTACCTGCGGGACGAGCTCATCGAAACGGTCGGGCCGACCGTCTACGAGTTGATGGTGGAAGTTCTCGAGCGGGCCGATGCCGAGCCGATCCCCCACCCGGTGACCGTCAAGTCGCGCAAGAAGGCGTGATCAGCCGGACTTCTTGAAGGCCTTGCGACGATCCTCGAGTCCGAGGTGTCGCTTGCGGATCCGGATGCTCTTGGGCGTCACCTCGACGAGTTCGTCGTCGGCGATCCACTCGATGGCCGTCTCGAGCGTGTGAATCGTCGGGGCGGCAAGTTTCACACCGTCGTCGTGACTGTGCGTGCGGATGTTGTTCTTCTCCTTGGCCCGAACGGCGTTCACCACCATCTCGTCGCCGCGCGCGCTCTCGCCGATGACCATGCCCTCGTAGGTCCGCTCGCCCGGTTCGACGAACAACGTTCCCCGCAGCTGCAGATTGTCCAAGGCGTACGCGGTCACGGCGCCCTCGCGGTCGGAGATCATCGCGCCGCCGGTGCGGTGAGGGAGGTCGCCGCACCAGGGCATCCATCCGGCGTGGTGTTGGTGCAGCATCGCGGTTCCCCGGGTCACCGTGAGCAGGAGCGACCGGAACCCGATGAGTCCCCGGCTCGGACACTCGAAGGTGATGACCGATCGGCCGGGATCGCCCGGGCGCAGGTCGACCACCCGACCCTTGCGCGGAGCGAGCGCCTGGGTGACCGCACCGACGTGCTCGTCGGGCACGTCGCAGACACCGCGCTCGAGGGGCTCGAACTTCTTGCCGTTCACTTCCTTGGTGATCACCTCGGGACGACTGACCTGCAGTTCGAACCCCTCGCGCCGCATCGACTCGATGAGGACCGCGAGTTGCAACTCGCCACGACCGGCGACCTCCATCACCTCGGCGGAGTCGGTCGGGTGCAACTTGATGGAGACGTTGCCGAGCACCTCTTTGTTGAGACGGTCGATCAGGTGTCGACTGGTCAGGAACTTTCCGTCCCGACCGGCGAAAGGCGAGGTGTTGACGCCGAAGGTCATGCGCAAGACCGGTTCGTCCACCATCAAGCGGGGCAGCGGAACCGGATCGCTGACCGAGGCGATCGTGTCCCCGATCTCCACCTCCGGAAAGCCGGCGACGACGAAGAGGTCACCGGCGAACAACTCTTCCTGCTCGACGCGACCGACGCCCGAGTACGCCATGAGTTGAGCCAGACGCCGCGTGAGCGGCGGTTGGCCCTCGACGAACTCCTCCTCGAGCAGAGCGACCATGTCCCCCTTGCGCAACGCTCCTTGATAGATGCGTCCGACGGCGAGACGACCGAGGTAGTCGGAGGCGTCGAGGTTCGTCACCAGCGCCTGCAGGGGGGCCGAAGGATCGCCGTCGGGGGCGGGGATCCGACGCAGGATCGTGTCGAGCAGCGGTGAGAGGTCGGCGTCAACGTCGGGCATACCGAGACCCACCATGGCCCGACCTTCACGGGCCACGGCCGAGATGACCTCGAACTCGATGTGGTGGTCGGCGGCCTCGAGGTCGATGAACAGCTGGTACACCTCGTCGAGCACCTCCTCGGCGCGTGCGTCCGAACGGTCGACCTTGTTGATCACCACGATGGCAGGGAGGTCGCGCGCCAACGCCTTCTGCAGCACGTAACGCGTCTGCGGAAGCGGTCCTTCGGCTGCGTCGACGAGCAGGAGGATGCCGTCGACCATCGTCAGCGCCCGTTCGACTTCGCCGCCGAAGTCGGCGTGACCCGGTGTGTCGACGAGGTTGATCTTGGTGCCCTTCCAGGTCACCGAGGCCGCTTTGGCGAGGATCGTGATCCCGCGTTCGCGCTCCTGGTCGTTGGAGTCCATGACCCGGTCGACGACCTGCTGGTGCGCGGCGAAGGTGCCGGTCGCCCGCAGGAGAGCATCGACAAGGGTGGTTTTCCCGTGGTCGACATGGGCCACGAGCGCGACGTTACGAAGGGGGTTCGTCATGTTTCGGTTCGCCTCGACGTCAGTCGACGTCGTCGGTCTCGGCCGAGTCGGTGCCCTCGTCGAATTCGTCGTCGTCGTCATCCTCGTCGAACACCACGCCGTACTTCTCGGCGAGAGCCGCGTATTCGTCGTCTTGCGAACGAGGACCGCGCTCGGTGGCCCCGAGTCCGAGGTCGAACGCGCTCGGACCGGCTTGCTTCAATTTGCGCGCTTCTTCGAAACGACGGTGACGTCCCTTTTTCACGGCAGGGCTCCGAACTTCTCTGGGGGCTGGCGCGGACGCAACGCCCGCTGGGGCTCGGTCATCTTAGGTCGCCAATGCCCCGAATGCTGGGGATATCCGACCGAAAAGGGGCTGAAACAGGGGTTGGCGCGCCCCGCTCCCTCGATTCAGTGTGGACCGGGAGCGTTCTGGGCCGAGGTTTCCGGGTCGCTCGGGGCGTCGATCAGTCGCAGTCCGCCGCGACCGTCGAACGACAGACCGCGACGCCCCGACAGGAGGTCGTCCAAGTGGGAACCGACCAGGTCGTGCCGCCATCCCGCGCCCAGGCGGGCGTCGGGGTCGTGACGCAGGAAGGACACGATGTCGTTGCGGGTGGCCAACAGTGCGGTGTCGACCTCGCTCGTGCGGGCCACCTCGCTGATCCAGGCCGACACCAGGGTCACCGCCGGACGCAAGTGGCGGTCGAGCTCCTCGACGTCGGAGGTCGGCAGATCGGCTCGCCGCTCGCGCCCGCGTTGGACGGCGGCCAGTATCTCGGGCCCGATGGAACCCCGTGTGTGCCGGTCGTCGACCCCGCGCGCTTGGGACAGCTCCCCGATCGTCGACGGATCGCGTTGGGCGATGCCGTGAAGAGCCAGATCCGGGAGCACCTGGCGCGGTGGAATGTCGCTCGCCATGGCGCGGCGTTCGCGCCACTCGGCGACCGCAGCGAGGATGCCCCGGGTGCGGGGTTTCATGCCCCGCAGATCCTTCTGACGCAACCACGCTTCGGCCGGATCGGCGGGGCCGGTCTTCTTCGCGCGCAATTCCTCGCAGGCCTCTTCGGCCCACTCGAGACGACCACGGGCGAGCAGTCGCTCACCGAGTTGGTCGTGAAGACGAAGGAGGTGTTCGACGTCGGAGATCGCGTACGTGCGTTGAGCCTCGCTGAGCGGGCGACGCAACCAATCGGTCAGGCGGTCACCTTTGGGAAGGGCGATCTTCAGTTCGGCGTTCACGAGCGAGGCCAGTGAAGGAGTGGAGTAGCCGAGGAAACCGGCCGCGATCTGGGTGTCGAACATTCGAGCCGGAACCCGACCGACCGCGTGCGTCAGGACGTCGAGATCCTGTTGGGCCGCATGGAAGACGATCAGGTTCCCGGGTCCGAACAGACGCGCGAGAGGCGCGATGTCGAGCGACAGAGGGTCGACGATGGCCATGCCGTCGCGCCAGGCCAACTGAACGAGCGCCAGTCGCGGAAAAAACGTTCGTTCCCGGTGGAATTCGGTGTCGAGGGCCACGCGCGGTTCTGTCGCCAGACGATCGAGCAACGAGCCGAACGCCGCGTCGCTCTCGATGGTCTCGAACATCACCGAGGATTCGATCCTTCGACGACCTCACGTCCGCTCATCACCCATGCCATCGTGCCCCCGGCCACGTTGACGACCTCGACGCCGATGCTCGCCAGCATCGCCCCGGCGTTGGCACTACGCCCCCCGGCTTTGCAGATCAGGTGCGTCGGTCCGCCGTCGGGGTTGCGACATTCGTCGAGTCGGCCCGCCAACTCCGAGAGCGGCACCAGGATCGCACCGGGAACGTGCCCCGACAGATACTCGTCGACCTCGCGCACGTCGATCAGGAAGGCACCGGCGGACAACGCCGCGTCGAGTCCGTCGACGTCCGTCTCCGTGAGGGCCATGGGAACACGCTACCGGAGGTCCTCGGGGCGATTGACGTTCCGGATCGCGCGCGACCCCACCTCGACGCCACGAACCCGCAGCGAACCGAGCACGCCCCGCACGGAAAGACGATCGGCGGCCAGTGCGCGTTCGACGCACCCGAGTGCGCCACCGCCCCACCATCCGAGTAACGGTTGTTCGTCGGTGCCCGAGCGCGCGTGCACGACGTCGCAGTCGTCGCGCGGGCAGTCGGCGATGGCTCGAACGGACGCCGCATCGAGCTCGAACAGGTCGACGGCCACCACGAACACCCACGGGGCCAGACGCAGGGCGCTGGCCAATCCCCCGAGCGGTCCGCGGCCCGGCGACACGTCATCGTGGTGCGGGACGTCGGTGAATCGCCCCGGGTCTCCGCCGACGAGGTGTACGTCGTCGAAGCCGCATTCGTTCAGCAACCCGACGAACCGGCGCCACGCCGGTGCGCCGTCGATCTCGATCGTGGCCTTGTCGCGACCCATGCGGGACGACCCCCCGCCCACGAGGATGCACGCGGGTTCGGGCCTCACGACCCTTCCGGCACCCCGTGCGGCTCGAGCTGGAGCACGAAGAGTCGACAGCGCTCGGCCTCGTCGGTCTCCCCGATCTCCTCGGCGGTCGCGGCCAGCCGGGCCAACGCCCGCAGGAAGCCCCGGTTCGGCTCGTGCTCCCAGCGCACGTATCCCGACCCGCGCCATCCGTTCTGTCGCAACGAGTCGAGCCCCCGGTGGTACGCCACGCGAAAACAGGCGTAACGCTCGACCGGGTCGCGACCGAGGTGGCCCAACTCGACCCAGGCGTCGACGAAACGGGGATGCCGAGCCACCACGGCGGCGACGGCGTCGCGTCGGGCGGCGGACTCCGACGCCACGGCCTGACGGAGTTCGTGGCGTGCCGCAGCGTCGAATTCCGGGAGACGCGTGCTCGGAGGACCCTCGGCGGTCAGGCGAACCGCGCTCGATCCGGTGGGAGCCTCCTGCGCCATGACCCGATGCTAGTTCGCCGACCGGGATCACGAGATGAGCGGCGCGATGTGGCGGCGTTCCGTAACCTGCTCCCATGACCTCCGTGAGCGTGCTGTCGATGTCCATCAGTCAGATCGAGAACGTGTCGCTCGCCGGCGCGATCCTTCCCGTCGTGGTCGGTCTGGTGCTGATGAAGTTCGTGGCCAAGGCGATGTTGCGCACCGTGATCATGGCCGTCGCATTGGTACTCGGTGTCGCCGTATACAGCCAGCGCAGCGACATCCAGGCGTGTTACGACGAGGCCCGGGCGAGTGCCGCCGCCGGAGAGACCGCGGTCACCTGTTCGTTCTTCGGCCAGGACGTCACGTTGGCTCCGTGATCCCGGGCCCGCTGGCGAAGGAACCCCACCGCAAGCGCTGCAACATCGGCTCGATCAGGCACCGTCGGAATTCCTCCGGCATGTCGGAGTGAGCGTTGTGTCGGGCGTCGGACAGTGCGACCACGATCGCCTCTCCGACCGACTCGCCGATCGTGTGCGCCGATCGTTCGAACTGAGGTCGACTCCCCCGACCATGTCCTGACACGACCGGACACACGATCTCGGCCGGATTCCACGGGCGCCCTTGTCGGATCGACGTCATCTCACCGACCAGTGCGGCGCCCTCGGATCGACGCTCGACACGGGTGCGCTCGGGAAGACGGTCCCAACGCTGCGATCCCACCACCCGTCGCATGAACGCCTCTGCTGCGTCCTCGGGACGATCGGACATCGACGCCGCGACGGATCCGCCGGAGTCGGTCGGCCACCATGGCTCCCAACTCATCGGAACCTCGAAGACGACGACGCCCCGGACCAGATCCGGACATCGTCCGGCTGCGGCCAACGCGACGACCCCACCGAGGCTGTGCCCGACGAGGATCGTCGGGATCCGGTCGATCACGGTCATCAGATCGTCGACGTGGTCGGCGATCTCGAATGGTCCACCAACGGCCCGTGAACGTCCGTAGCCGCGGCGGTCGTACGTGACGACCTCACCGTCGTCGCGCAGGTGTTTGGTCAGACGAGCGAAGCCACCCTGACGGTCCATGCTCCCGTGCACCATGACGAAACGAAGGGGACCGCCGGAATGAATGGTGCGCTGCAACTCGGGTCGGACTGCGGGGCGAGGGTCCACACCTGCTTATCTAGTCGGTCGTGGAGATCATTCTCGTGCGTCACGCGATTCCTCAACGTCGAGAGACCGTCGACGGCCCGGCCGACCCCGACTTGTCGGAGGCCGGTCACCGCCAGGCCGCTCTCGCGGCCGAGTACATGTCGAGCGAACCCGTCGACGCCCTGTACTGCAGCCCGATGCGGCGCGCCCGCCAGACCGCCGAACCGTTCGGGCGTCTCCTCGGTCTCACGGCCACGCCGCTCGACGGGGTGGCCGAATACGACCGCAACAGCAACGAATACGTCCCCATCGAGGAATTGAAGGCCACCAACGATCCCCGCTGGCAAGCCATGCTCGACGGACAATGGCCGCCGTCCGACGAGCCTGAAGAGGCATTCGTCGCCCGCGTCATCGGCACCGTCGAAGGTTTGATCGAGGCCCATCCCGGGCAGAAGGTCGTCGTGGTCTGTCACGGCGGGGTGATCAACGCCTACGCCGCCCACGTTCTCGGTCTCGATCTCGGACGTCAACGATCGTTCTTCTATCCGAACTACACGAGCATCCACCGGTTCGCCGCCGCCCGTTCGGGCGAACGGAGCATCGTCACCTTGAACGAGACCTCGCACCTGCGTGGATCCGGCCTACCCATCGGTTTGTTCCAGCGTTGACCGCACCCCGCCGATGATCCGATAGAACGGCGTCATGAGCGCCGACCTCGTGGCCGATCTGCTGCGCCACCTCGACGCCTCGGTGTCGCCGGCCCATTCCACGGCCCACGTCGCCAAGCGGCTCTCCGGCGTCGGTTTCGACGAACTGCCTTTCACATCGACGGGCCCGGGTGGAACCGCGCTACCCCCGCGGGGGTTCGTGCGTTCGGCCGGACTCCTGCTCGCATGGAGTGGCACCACCGGCCCCTTCCGCATCACCGGCGCCCACACCGACAGTCCGGGCTTGCGGGTCAAACCCCGACCCGACGCGGCGTCGGCGGGTTGGAAGCAGATCGCCGTCGAGGTGTACGGCGGGATCCTCAACAACTCCTGGCTCGACCGCGATCTCGCGGTGGCCGGTCGGCTGGTGACCGACGACGGCTCCGTCGTCCTGGTCGACTCGGTCGAACCCGTGGCCCGCGTGCCTCAGCTCGCCGTCCATCTCGACCGTGAGGTGAACGATCGCGGGTTGGTCCTCGATCGCCAAGTGCACCTCACCCCGGTGTGGGGGCTCGGAGCGGCGCAGCCGGGCGAATTCATCGCCAACCTGGCCCGTGGTGCCGGCGTCGATCCGACGTCAGTGGTCTCCCACGAATTGAACCTGTACGACGTGAACCCGGCTCGCCTCTTCGCCGACGGAACGCTGCTGGCCTCGGGTCGCCTCGACAACCAGGTCAGCTGTTGGGCGGCGACCACCGCACTGATCGACACCCCGTCCGACTCCGGACGGACCGCCGTGATCGCCTTGTTCGACCACGAAGAAGTCGGCAGCGAGAGCACGCATGGCGCGGCCGGTCCGCACTTGCGTTGGCTTCTCGAGCGGCTGAACACCGACGGTTCGTTCCGCGACCGCTGCGCCTCATCGGCGTGCGTCTCGGCGGACAACGCCCACAGCGTCCATCCGAACTACCCGGAGCGCCACGAACCCGGGCACCGCCCCGTCGCCAACGGCGGACCCGTCGTGAAATGGAACGCCAACCAGCGCTACGCGACGACCGCCGAAACGGCCGCCGTCTTCCGAGCGGCGTGCGCGGCCGCGGGGGTGCCGACCCAGGATTTCGTCAGCCGCAACAACATGCCGTGCGGATCGACCATCGGACCGATCTCGTCGACCCTGCTCGGCATTCCCACCGTCGACGTCGGTGTCGCCCAGTTGTCGATGCACTCGGCGCGCGAGATGTGCGGGGCCCAGGACCCGGCGTTGCTCGCGCGAGCCCTGGCGGCGTTCAACACCCTCTGACTGATCAGATCTCTCCGAGTGGTCAGACGCGACTCATCGCGTCGTCGAACAACTCCTGGAGTCGGGCGTGGAGCTCGAGCGACACCTCCTTGACCGCGGCACGGGGCATACGACCCTCCACCGACGCCGGAGCCGGGATCGGAGCACCGATCACCACCACCACCTTGTGCGGCCACAGGAACTTGGCCCCCTTGCCCATCACCCGCTCGCTCCCCCCGATTCCGACCGGCACGATCGGCACGCCCGCCTTGCAGGCGATGTAGGCGGCTCCGTCCATCAACGGCTCCACCGTCGGACCGGACTTGCGCTCACCTTCGGGGAACAACACCAACGGTTCGCCGGATTGCAACACCTGGATTCCGCGCGTCACCGCTTGCCGATCTGCCGAGCCGCGGGTGACCGGGAACGCTCCCAGAGCCGACAGGATCCAGCCGATCGGCCGCTTCTTCCACAACGAGTCCTTGCCCATGAATCGCAGACGACGACGGGTGCAGGCCGAGGCGATCGGGGTGTCGATGTAACTGCGGTGAACCGGTGCCAGAACGAACGGTCCGGTGGTCGGGATGTTCTCGCGACCGTGGATTCGCATACGACACCACGTGCACAGGATCAACGTGACCAAACCGCGCACCAGTGCGTAGAACGATCGACTGCTCCGCCCGTTCCCGGCGAGATACGACTCGACTCCGCTCAACTACCCACCTCTTCGTACATTCGCGCGATCTCCTCGACGATCGCCTCCACCGAGCGACCACCGGTGTCGACCACGACCGCATCGGGCATCGTGAGCAACGGGCTGTCGGTCCGGGTCGAGTCCTTGTGGTCACGATCCGCGATCAATGCTTCCATTTCGTCGACGTCTCCTCCCACCTCGGCGACCCGTCGCTCGGCCCGAACCCGAGCCGAGGCGGTGAGATAGACCTTGAGTCGCGCGTCGGGGAACACCACGGACCCGATGTCCCGTCCCTCGATGACTCCCCCGCGACGGTCGTCACCCCACCGACGTTGCCGTCGCCGCATCGCCTCGCGAACACCCGAGTTGGACGCCACCGTGCTCACGGCCGACGTCACCTCGGGACCACGAATCTCGACCGACACGTCGAC
>JBJTFY010000074.1:0-4177 GCA_046093625.1 Actinomycetota bacterium | reverse complement strand
ACGTCGACCTCGACTTCCTCGAGCACGTCGCCCCGTTCACGGTAAACGGCTGTGAGGAATTCGTCGACCGTCGACAGGTCCAGATTCTGGGTGTTCTGTTGAAGGATCATCCGACCGGGCTTGTCGGAGGCAAGTGCTCGCACGTTCACGTCCCGTGGCCGTTGTTGGACCAGGAGGTCGTGAAAGTACTGGACGGGTTCGATGTTGATGCCCCGCCAACCCAGGTCGTAGAAATTCTTCGTGACCGAGTCGTTGACCGGATGGTTGGCACCGACATCGATCCAGCGTCCATCCGGTTGGTCGCCGAGTGCTCGGAGGAACACGATGTCCTCGCCGTTTTGGGCGGAACTAATTCGGCGACCGTCCGCAGACAACTCAAGAGGCATGGATTCTCCGAGGTCGGCGTTGGTTCGGCATCGTCACACCTTAGTTAACGTCACGACGTCGAAACTGGTGTCAGGAATCTCGCTCGTCGAGAATCGATCGGTGCGCATGATGCCCGACGAGTGGGAGTGCTTCCGCTCGGCTCTACCCGATTGATGTGAACGCGTGATGTGAACGTGCCCGGGGTGGGGTTCGAACCCACACTCCCCGCGAGGGGAAGGGGGGTTTAAGCCCCCCGCGTCTGCCAATTCCGCCACCCGGGCCCGGGGCAAGGTTACGGCTCAGGCCACCTTCGTCTTCCGAGAGACGTCGTCGGCCACGAATCCGAGCGCGTTCCACAACTCGTCGCGCAGTCGATCGGCCACCGGAGGCACCAACCGATTGGCCACCACCACGCCCTCGATCATGTCGGCGACCACCGCCACCCACGGGCGACCCTTCACCCGAACCGCCACCACGGCACCTCCGTCCCAGCGGCGCAAGGTGCGATCGACACCCAGCACGCGCGGGGGACAGCGGAACCCGGGCACGGTCAAACCGCGCGTGCGGGCCTCGTGGGCCAGCGTGCGGGCGGCGTGCGCGAAGTTGATGGTGGTCGATTCCATGGGAAGAGACACCTTGCCACGGGGGTACGGCACGGTTGTCGGGACGCGTTCGCCCACGTCAGCCGGCCCGATCGCCTCCCACCCCGCACCTACAGTCTCGGGAATGTCCGACGCCTACACCCCGGCCGTGTACACCCCGGCGCAGCAGCGGGTCATCGACCTCCTCGGTCGCTCCGACGAACGCCCGCAGCTACCCGACGGCTTGGCCGACGAGTTGCGCGCCGAACTCGAGGACGCGCTCAAGCCCTTCATCGCGGTTCTTCCCGACGGTCGCTCGTACGAGACCCGTTTCAATCTGAACAAGCGTGGACTCTCCGACGTGCTGTCGTGCGAGAAGTACTTCGTCGACGGCATGGGCCCGTTCGAATGGAACACCGCCAACGCCCGCGGCACCATCGTGCACAAGGCCGTCGAGGTGTCGGTCAACCTGCGTCACCCCACTCCTCCGGCCGACCTCATCGAAGAGGCGATCGAACGACTCGCGAACGAGACCACCAAGACCATCAGCGATTTCCTGACGACCCTCGACGAGTTCGGGCGCGCCGAGCTGGTCGGGGTCTGCACCGCCCAGTTCACGCGCTTCACCGAGAACTTCCCTCCGATCAAGCGCGCCTGGGTGCCCCAGGTCGAGAGCACCATCGCGTTGTCACTCGCCGGCGGACGGGTGCGCGTCAGCGGGAAACTCGACATCGCCCTCGGCCGACCACCCGACAAGGTGATCATCGATCTCAAGACCGGCGGTCGCGACCTCTCGCACACCGACGACCTGCGTCTGTACGCCTTGATCGACCTGCTCTCGATCGGCGCCGCCCCGCGCAAGGTGGCCAGTTACTACCTCGAGGACTCCGTCATCGATCAAGAAGACATCACCGAGGCGGCATTGCGGGCCACCACCCGACGGCTGCGCGACGGGCTCGTGCGGGCGATCGAACTCAAGATCAACGGCAGCGAACCGGTGCTGCGTCCCGGTGGCAAGTGCCGCTGGTGTCTGCACAACACCGAGTGTCAGGCCGGACTCCAGTACCTCGCCGAAGTCGCCGAGCGCGAGGGCTGGTAGTCAACGCACATGCGGCGTCATCAACGCCACCGGTAGGCCCAGTCCCACCTCGCGCCGTATCGACGCGATGCGCCGTCCCGGTTGCACCGCGTCGCGGACCGATCCGACCGCGTCGGGCCCGAGCCACGCGACGGTGGAGTCGAGATCGTCGACCACCAACACCAAGCCCCACAGGGACGCCTTCGTGGCGGGGTCGATGTCGGGTCGCTGCACCACCTCGAGGATGATCTCACCGGCGCGATGGAACCCTTGCCTCACTCCCCCGCCCGCGTCACGCACGCGCTTGTTCGGCAGACCGAGGTGTCGTTCGATCGCCGCGCTCGTTCGCTCGAGGTCGCCGGTCATGATCACGATGTGATCGACGGCGCTCACTGCAACGGCCGCTGCGACCGCCGTGGCACCTTCGACGCCCGACTGGCGCTCGTCGATCCAGCGCGTGTCGATCCCGTCGACGTCGCCCTCGGCGAGCGGCTCACCGGTGAGCACCCATCCGATCGCGTCGGATTCGGCCGATGGTGCGAACCGCAAGGTGAGTCCCGCCACCACGATGCGAGCGCAAGATTGTTCGACGACGGGCTCGAATCCGATGCGCCGCCAAGGTTCGACCGAGCACGCCAGCCGCAACTCGGCGACGCGCGTCATTCGTGAGAAGACCTCAGCCGCGACCCATGTTGGGGCGCTTGCCGTGGTTCGCCTTCGAGCGGCGGAGACGGGCCTTGCGCTTCTTGGTCTTCTTCGACATAGGAGTGTGAGGCTAGCGGGATCGGAGCGCAATCCGACCGGCGTCACGGCCCGAAATCGGACCGCGCAGACGTCCCGCGACCCAGCCGGCGGCCACCATAAGGACCGCCAGGACCGCGACCACGGGGCTCACCGGGCCGGTGACGGCCAGATTCTCGGCGGTGGGTCGCGCCGTGAGAGGGTCACCCACGTCGGCCTGCGGGGCACCCACCCGGGCCGTCACCACCACGAGTTCGGCCGGTCCGGCCCCGACGCACTCCCCCGATCGGGGGCTCTCGGTCGAAAAGGCGACCGACACCGCTCCGACGGGCAACTCGACGCGCGCACGTCCGTCGCCGTCGGTCGACAACACCACCGGGTCGGCGACCGACTCGCCGCCCGCCGCGTCGTCGAAGGTGGCAAAGACCACGTGACCCACGAGCGGCTCGCCGGCGAGATGCACGAACGCCTCGGCCGTCGCACCATCGGAGGTGGCCTCGACCTCGTACGTGGTGCACGGCGACGGCTCGGCGTGAGCACCGATCGGTCGCCCGACGAAGGCCAACACGAAGATCGACAGGATGGGGACGAGGACACGGTGTCTCATGGATGCGGGTGTGCGCTCGAACGGTCGGATGGTGCGTCGCGCCGAAGTTCGACCGGATCGGGTCGCTAGCCTGCCCAAGGTCATGGAACGCTTCGGCCTCGTCGGCCTCCCGAACGCGGGCAAGAGCTCTCTCTACAACGCCCTCACCGGAGGTGGCGCACTCGCGGCGCCCTACGCCTTTGCCACCAAGGACCCCAACATCGGAGTGGCCAAGGTCCCCGACGAGCGACTCGATCGTCTGGCCGTGATGTCGAAGACCCGGAACACCATCCACGCCTCGGTTCAAGTGGTCGACATCGGCGGCCTCGTCGAGGGGGCCAGCAAGGGTGAGGGTCTGGGCAACAAGTTCCTCGCCAACATTCGCGAGGTCGATGCGATCGTGCTCGTCCTGCGGGCCTTCGTCGACGACGACGTGCCCGGGCCGAGCGACCCCCTCGACCACCTGCGGGTCGTCGAGATCGAGTTGGCCCTGGCCGACCTCGAAACGGTCGAGAAGCGACTGACCCAGGCCACCCGCCAGGCCAAGCTCGACAAGGGTGCGGCCGCCGAACTCGAGGCGTTGCAGGCCGCGTACGACTCGTTGAGCGAGGGCCGCCCCCTCTACCGCGCGGGGCTCAAGCCCGAGTGGCGCGAGACCTTGATGCCGTACTTCCTGCTCACCACTCGCTCGGTTCTCGCCGTCGTCAACGTGGGCGAGAACGAACTCGACACGATCCCCGCCGTCGAGCAACGCGTCCGCGACGAGTTCTCGTCCGCCGGCGACAACGTCGAGGTCATCGGCATGTGCGTTCAACTCGAGGCCGA
>JBJTFY010000073.1:0-4103 GCA_046093625.1 Actinomycetota bacterium | reverse complement strand
GGGTGGAGGACTACCAGTGGTGGGTGGTGGGTGGCCTGTTCGCGGTCTCGTTCGCCCAATCGGCCCGCCGCGCCAAGCGGGACCTTCCCGAGGTGGTCCAGGAGATCGAGCATCCGACTGAGCAATGACCTCAGCGCTGTCGTAGATTTCGCCCCGTCCCAGTTGTCACATTGCTCGAGGAGTCACCATGTCCATTTCCGTCGGAAGCCAGATCCCCAACGTCACCTTGCACGTGCTCGGCGAGAACGGCATGCCGTCGCCGGTGAACTCGCACGACGTGTTGGGCAAGGGCAAGGTCGTGTTGTTCGCGGTTCCCGGGGCCTTCACGCCCGGCTGCTCGATGGTCCACCTGCCCGGCTACGTGAAGAACCAGGCCGCGTTGCGTGCCAAGGGTGTCGACACCATCGCCTGCGTCAGCGTGAACGATCCCTGGGTGATGGATCAGTGGGGCAAGGCCAGCGGCGCCGAGGGAATCCTGATGCTCGCCGACGGTGCGGGCGTGTTCACCAACGCGATGGGTCTGGCGATGGATGGTTCGGCGTTCGGACTGGGCGCCCGCTCGCAGCGTTACTCGGCCATCATCGAGAACGGTGTCGTGAAGGAACTGAACGTCGAAGAGGGCGCCGGCATCACCGTGAGCGCCTGCGAGATCGTCCTCGAACACCTCTGACCCGCGCGTTCTCGGTCGGATAAATGCCGGTTTTCGGCGTTTCGCACTACCGAGAACCGAACGTCACAGACCGAGAACCGGCTCGAGGCCGAGCGTCAGGCCGGGAAGCCCCGCGATCTTTTTGCACGCCAACACCACGCCGGGCATGAACGACACGCGGTCGTAACTGTCCTGACGAATGGTGAGCGTCTGACCCGCCGCACCCAGGATCACCTCTTGGTGCGCCACCATGCCGCGCATGCGAACCGCGTGCAGACGGATGTCAGCCGGACCCTTGCCACCGCGCGCCCCCTCCACCACTTCGTGCGTGGTGGGATCGGCGGCCCAGTCGGCGGACGCCGCCGCCATGCGCTTGGCCGTGGCCATCGCGGTGCCACTGGGGGCGTCGGCCTTGTTGTCGTGGTGCAGCTCGATGATCTCGGCGGTGTCGAACCACGGCGAAGCCATCTCGGCGAACTTCATCATCAACACGGCGCTGATGGCGAAGTTGGCGGCGATGAGACAGTTCGAGGTGCGAAACGCCGAGCGGAAGTTCGTCAGATCATCGTCGGAGAATCCGGTGGTGCCCACCACCGCGTGCACCCCGTGCAGACCACACCAACTGAGATTGGTGCGCGCCGCGGCCGCCACCGTGAAATCGACCGCCACCTGCACGCCGGCATCGGCCATCGCGCGCGGATCGGCGGCGACGGTGAGACCGTGCATGCTCCGACCGGCGCCGGCCGGATCCACGGCGGCCACCAACTCGAGGTCGGCGTCGGCCGTCACCGCGTCGCACACCGAGGCGCCCATGCGGCCCGCGGCCCCGAACACTCCGACGCGGATTCGTGAATCAGTCATGCACCGAGCCTAAACCGTTCACCGTGACGGATGGGCAACTATTGGTTGCGCGCCGAGTCGTCGAGCAACATGGGAACGACGACGTCGATTCCGGCCGGCGAATAGTGCAGTCCGTCGTGGCGTAGTTCGACTCCGTCGACCGTGTCCGCGCATTCGGACGCGTCGACCGGGCAGACGTACTCGTCGAGTCGAACGAACGTCGCCCCCGCGGTGGCGAGGTAGACACGCGCATAGCACTCGGCTGCGCCTTCGGCCTCCGGACCGTAGGCGCCGGCCATCTGCGGAGGAATGACGATCTCGATTTCGGCGTCGGGTCCGAGGTCGGTCATCAGAGCGTCGACTCCTTCCCGCATTCGCAACTGACCCGCCTCCGAGCACGGCGAGTAGCGGGTGCCGTCCCATACGAACGGGTCCCAGGTGCCGCCGTAGAAAACGACGACGCGATCAGGTCGGAAGCGTTCGACGTCGCCGCGTAGACCGACGCGGATGGAGGCACACAAGTCGAGTGAGAACGCATTGTTCTGATCGTCACGCCGCGTACTGGTGGTACAGCCGGGAGCCGAACGCACCGCCACTTCCAAGTTCACCGATCGTCCGAAGGCGACGAGCTCGTCGACCATTCCGAAGATCACCGAATCACCCACGACGAGCACCCGCTCGGCATCGGACGATTCGAGTGGACTCCGGGTCGGAGTCGGCAATGGACGGCCGAGAGCCGCGATTTCGTCGTCGGTCACCTCGGGCACCCGGCTTTCGACGGTTGCTGCCGTCGCCACGACCACGGCCGCAATCGCCAACACTGCGATCGGCACGGCGCGGCGGGGTATCCCCCGATCGAGAATGGGTCGCTCGAAGAACTCGTAGCTCGCCGCCGCGACCACCGTCGAGATGGTCATCGCGAGCCCGAGTCGTACCGGAGCCGACCACCGATCAACTCCGATCAAGAGGATCACGGGCCAATGGACGAGATAAATCCCGTAACTCCATCGCCCGATCGCCCGCCAGGGTCGATCGAAGAGCGGGCGGAGTGCCATGGTGGGCGAAGCGAACGTGGACGTCAATGTCACCAGCAGAGCCCCGGCCAAACTGACCACCAGGAGTGGGCCTTGGTACACGTTCGTCGACTCTCCGTCGAACACGAAGCAGGCCACCACCAGGATCGACGCCGACCCGAGTGTCAGCCACCGTCGCGCCAACATCGACCAAGCGATCACGTTTGGTCGAATCATGAAGCACAACGCCCCGGCGAGAAACGCCGGTGCCCGGGTGTCGGTTCCCACGTAGACGCGCTCGATGGTGGCGCCCGAGCGGATGAGGATCACCTGGGTCGCAGCGGCGAGCACCAGGCCGACGGCGGCAGCGATCGTCGCGCCCCGGCGACCACGCCACCGCCAGGCGGCGAAGAGCACGACCGGCCAGACGAGGTAGAACTGCTCCTCGATGGCCAAACTCCAGAGATGGTCGAAGGCACTCGGAGCGTCGAACATCTGCCAATAGCTGCGACTCTCTCCCAGACGCAACCAGTTGGAGCTGTAGGTGAGCGCTCCCCACGCCTCGCGCGGCGTGGGAATGGTCCAACCGGTCGGCTGCACCGCGCTGACCACCGCGACGAAGGCGATCACCAGTAGCAACGCCGGAAACAGACGTCGGGCCCGTCGCGCCCAAAAGCGCGCGAATCGCACCCGGCCGTCGATCTCGAGTTCGCGTACCAGCACGCCCGTGATCAAGAAACCCGACAGGGCCATGAAGAGATCGACGCCCACCCAACCGGCCCGAAGCGCACCGGAGTGAAATGCGACGACGACGATCACGGCCCAACCCCGCAGGCCGTCGAGGCCCGCGAAGCGGGGCGTGGAACTGGAGATGCCGCTCACCGCATCAGATTCTGACCGGCCGAGCGCACCGGATCGGGTCAGCGGTGACGACGGGGGCCGCGATCGCGACCACCGCGACGATCGCCACGACCACCACGGTCGTCGCGGTCGCCCTCGCCGCCGGCGCTGCCGCCGGGGCCGAGGTCACCGAGTTCGCCGGCGATCTCGCTGTCGAAGGCGTCGTCGAAACTGACGGTCACGGGACCATCACCGTTCGAGCGGCTCGACGACTCGCGCGACTCGCGCGGTGCCGATCCACCGGCCGGCGGCTCGGGGCCATCGCCCACCGGAGTGAGGCTGACCTTGCCCTTGTCGTCGATGTCGTCGACACGCACCTCGATCTCCTGACCGAGCGTCAACACGTCCTCGACGTTGTTGATGCGCTTGCCGCGACCGAGCTTGGAGATGTGCACCAGGCCGTCGCGTCCGGGGAGGATGTTCACGAACGCACCGAACTTGGTGATGCTCACGACGCGACCGTTGTACACGGCGCCGAGTTCGGCCTTGGGCGGGTCGACGATGGCCAGGATGCGCGCCTTCGCATCTTCCATGCGCCATCCCTCGACGGCACCGATGGTGACGATGCCCACCACGCCGTCGTCGTCGACACTGATGTCGGCGCCGGTCTCCTGCTGGATGGTGTTGATGACCTTGCCCTTGGGTCCGATGACCTCGCCCACCTTGTCGAGCGGGATGGTGATGCTCGTGATCTTCGGCGC
>JBJTFY010000072.1:0-10962 GCA_046093625.1 Actinomycetota bacterium | reverse complement strand
TTCAGGTACTGATCGATGGCGATCTCGAAGCGTTCGATGTCGCGCAGTTGTTCGGCGTCGAGGTCGCGGGGCTGGTGGGCGGGGGCGATGGTCATGTTCGTGTTCCTTCTAACGTCCGGTGTCCTGGCCCACCTCGCGGAGGGCATCGTGCAAGGCGCCACGCAGGCGCCGGGTTTGTTCGGCGGAGAGGTGCGCCACCAGTCCGGCGCCGGGGTTGACGATGTCCTCGACGGTGAGGACCACGCGTGGCTCGGCATCGTCGTAGTCGTCGCAGATGGCGACCGCCCACGAGACCGGTGTGGCGTCGTCGGCGCCCGGGGGCAAACCGTTCAAGCCGACGGGTTCGTCGTCGATGCTGCGTCGCACGTCAGATCACCGCTTTCGTCTCGACGGAGTCGCCGGTGAAATCGAACGCCGCCACCGCGCCGATGACGATGGTGGCCGGTGACTCGACGGGGGTGTCGGCGAGATCGGCCAACGTGGTGCGCA
This sequence comes from Actinomycetota bacterium, assembly GCA_046093625.1. Taxonomy (GTDB): domain Bacteria; phylum Actinomycetota; class Acidimicrobiia; order Acidimicrobiales; family Ilumatobacteraceae; genus Casp-actino8. The sequence goes on along the minus strand of JBJTFY010000072.1, from coordinate 10,473 downwards.
CCGTGTGTTGCTCGGGTCGCGTTCCCCAACGAATCGCCGCCACCGGAGTGTTCGGTGAGAGCCCACCGCTCATGAGGCGAGCGGCGATGACCGCGCGCTCGGCCACGCCCATGAGAATCACGATCGTTCCCCCCACCTTGGCCAGGGCCTCCCACTCGACGTTGGTCGAGCCACCGCGCTCGCGATGGCCGGTCACCACGGTGAACGAGGCCGACACGCCACGATGGGTGACGGGGATGCCGGCGGCCGCGGGAACGCCGACCGCCGAGGTGATGCCGGGAACCGTGTCGAAGGGAACGCCGGCCGAGCGCAACGCATCGGCCTCTTCGCCGCCCCGTCCGAACACGAAGGGGTCGCCGCCCTTCAATCGCACGACGTTCAGACCCTGTTGGCCGAGGTGGACCAACAACGCGTTGATGATCTCCTGTGGTGTGGGTCGGCCCGGCTGTTTGCCGACGTCGATGAACTCGGTGCCCGGACGCGCCAACTCGAGAATGGCCGGGTCGGCCAGACGGTCGTGAACGATCACGTCGGCGTTGGCCACCAGACGTGCGGCCTTCACCGTGAGCAGATCGGCGCTGCCCGGGCCTGCCCCCACCAGGAACACGGTCATGCGGTCACCGCCACGGGCAGATCGATGCCGTGAGTGGCGAGGATCTCCTCGATGATCGGTCGCCACTCGACGTCCTCGGTGCTGCGACCCTCGGCATGGAAACCAGCACGACGACGGGCCAAGTCGTCGACGACGCGCGCGAAGTCGGGCGAGATGATCTCACCCAATCGCGCGCGCAGGTACGACGCCAGCGCCGGGCTGGCGCCGGCGGTGGAGACGGTGATCAGCAGTTCGCCCCGACGCACGGTGGCGGGCAGGGTGAACGTGCAACGATCCGGATCGTCGGCCGAGTTCACCCAGATGCCCAACGCCTCGGCCTCGTCGTGGATGAGTTGGTCCACTTCGCGGTTCGCGGTGGCGGTGATGACCAACCGGAAGCCGGCCACGTCGTTGTCGGCGTACTGGCGACGCACGACCTTCACGGGCAGGGTCTCGAAACCCTCGTGCACCTTGGGAGCCAGCACCGTGACGTCGGCGTCACAGGCCAGCAACTGTTCGGTCTTGCGCAACGCGATGCGTCCGGCGCCCACCACGAGCACCGGCTTGCCGGCCAGGTTCAGGTTCACGGGGAACTGGTTCACGAACCCTCCTCGGCGAATCCGCGGATCATGAGGGCCGCACAGGTCATTCCGGTTGCCTCGTCGACGAGAACCGCGGCACCACCCGGTCGGTGATCGTCGTAGAGGTCGACCACCAGCGGCACCGAGACGTTCAACTGCACCCGACCGAGGTCGTTCAGCTCCAGACGCTCGGCGGAGTGTCGGGCGGTGGTCACCACGTCGTGACGCGTCTCGATGGCCCCGACGAAGGCCTTGGCGGTACGGGTGAGGTGCTTGATGATCCAGCGGCTTCCGATCTCGAGCGGCTTGTCGACCATCCACGACACGTCGGCCACGATCTGATCGGCGACCACCGGGGGCTTGGGTGCGGCGACCGACACCACCACGTCGCCGCGGCTGACGTCGATGTCGTCGGCCAGTTGGATGCTGACGGCCTCACCGGGCCGGGCGGTCTCCTGCGGCACGCCACCGCGTTCGATGCCGATGACGGTCGACTGTTGGGAGCCGGGTAACACTCGCACGCGATCGCCGATGGCCAAGGTGCCTCCGGTGAGGCGCCCGGCCAGGCCGCGGTAGTCGTGGTGCTCGTTGCCGTAGGGGCGGATGACCCACTGCACCGACAGGCGCGCGCCGATGGTGGCGTCGTCGTCGAGTTCGAGCGTCTCCAGTTGCTCCAACAGGGGACGACCCGTGAACCACGGCATGTTGTCGGACGGATCCACCACGTTGTCGCCGAGCAACGCCGAGATGGGCAACGGATTCAACGTCACCGGGGCGGGCAGGGCCGTCGCGTGTGCGGTGGCCGCGGCCACGATCTCGTCGTAACGGTCCTTCGAGAAGTCCACCAGATCCATCTTGTTGACGGCCAGCATCACCTGTTTCACTCCCAGCAGCGAGGCCACGAACAGGTGACGACGGGTCTGCTCGGTGAGTCCGTTGCGGGCGTCGACCAACACGATGGCCACGTCGCTGACCGAGGCACCGGTGACCATGTTGCGCGTGTACTGCGCGTGGCCGGGGGTGTCGGCCACCACGAAGGTGCGACGCGGGGTGGCGAAGTAGCGGTACGCGACGTCGATCGTGATGCCCTGCTCGCGCTCGGCGCGTAGTCCGTCGGTGAGCAGGGCCAGGTTCAGGGATCCGTCGCCGTAACGCAGACTCGCTTTTTCGACCGAGGCCAGTTGGTCCTCGAAGACGGTCTTGGTGTCGTGCAGCAGGCGGCCGATGAGGGTGCTCTTACCGTCGTCGACCGAGCCCGCGGTGGCGATGCGCAGGACCATCAGAAGTACCCCTCGCGCTTGCGGTCCTCCAGGGCCGAGTCCGAGAAGTTGGCGTCGGCGCGGGTGGCACCACGCTCGGTGATGCGCGCCGCCGCCACCTCGGCGATGACGTCGTGCACCGTGGTCGCCGTCGAACGCACCGCACCGGTGCAACTGGCGTCACCGACCGTTCGGTAGCGAACCGTCTCCTCGAAGGGGACCTCGCCGGGCTCGGCCACGACCGGTCCACCGACGCTCAACAACATCCCGTTGCGCTCGACGACCACGCGCCGATGGGAGAAGTAGATGGAAGGCAACGGCACCTCCTCGCGGGCGATGTAGCGCCAGATGTCGAGTTCGGTCCAGTTCGACAAGGGAAACGCGCGCAAGTGCTCGCCGGTGCGGATCTTGGCGTTCAGCATGTTCCACGGCTCGGGACGCTGCGCGCGCGGCTCCCACTGACCGAAGCGATCACGGAACGACAGGATGCGCTCCTTGGCGCGGGCCTTGTCCTCGTCGCGGCGTCCGCCCCCGAAGGCCGCGTCGAACTGGTGCTCGGCGATGGCGTCGAGCAAGGTGACCGATTGCAGACGGTTACGGCTGGCGCGCGGACCGGTCTCTTCCACCACGCGACCGGCGTCGATGCTGGCTTGCACGCTGGCCACCACGAGGCGGACGTTGTACTCCTTCACCAGACGGTCGCGGTACTCGATGACCTCGGCGAAGTTGTGCCCGGTGTCGACGTGCATGACCGGGAAGGGAAGATTGCCGGGCCGGAACGCCTTGGCGGCCAGGTGCAGGAGCACCGCGGAATCCTTGCCACCCGAGAACAGCAGGACGGGAGCGCGGGTCTCGGCGGCCACCTCGCGGATGATGGTGATCGCCTCGTCCTCGAGCTCGTCGAGGCCTTCGTCGTTGTGGATGTCGTCGATGCGGTCGTCGATGAGGGTCATGCTCGTTTGCTTTCTGTCAGGACTTGGTGGGGGAGAGGTGCAGGCCGCACTCGGTCTTGTTGTGCCCGGACCAACGTCCGGCGCGCTTGTCCTCACCGGGCGCGACCGGACGGGTGCACGGCCAGCATCCGATCGAGGGATAGCCGCGTTCGGTGAGCGGGTTGCGGGGCAACGCGTGGTCGACGATGTAGCGCTCGAGTCGTTCGTCGTCCCACGCCGCGAGCGGGTTGATCTTGGTGACCTCGCGGGCGGCGTCGTACTGCACGACCGGTGTGTCGGCGCGCGTGGGTCCGTCGACGCGGCGAACACCGGTGATCCAACCGGTTCGTCCCGACAACGCGCGGGAGAGAGGCTCGACCTTGCGACGCGCGCAACAACCCTCGACGTCGAACTGCCATTGATCGTCGGGCACCACGTCGGGGGCCGGTTCGAACACCTCGAGGGAAAACTTCAAGCGACGGTGAAGGTTGTCGATGAGCCACTTGGTCTCGGCGAACAAGTACTGGGTGTCGAGCACCACGATGGGCGTGCCGGGGGCGTGGGTGGCCACCAGGTGCACGAGTACCGGGTCCTCGAAACTGGCGGTCAGCACCAATCCGCTACCGAAGGTTCGCCCCGCCCAGGCCACGATTCCGGCCGCGTCGTCCTCGGCCAACTCGGGCGGCAAAGTCGTGGTCAGAGGGCTCATGCGGGCAGGCTAGCCCCGAAACATGACTATTTCTATCGGGAATCACAAGAATTCGATTTCTGCCGGTGCGCTGGGGATTTCCCCCGTTTGCGACCGCCGTCTCGGTAGGGTCGCTCGGGCCGGGGCCCCGAGGCCCAAGCGAGGCGTGTCATCCCGGACAGGTTCGCGGCACCTGTAAAGGACACCCCCCAAATGGCAACTCCCTCCTCTGGCGGGCGCGGTGGACCGCGTCGTCGCCCCTCCAATTCGTCCCCCGGTCGACGTCCGGCCCGCGGCCCGCGTCGCCCGGACGCTCCGGTGCGCCCGGCCCCCAAAGTCGTCGCGCGCATCGAACCGCTCGCCGTCGGGCCCGACAACGGTTTCGTGAAAGTGGGCGTGCCCGCGCCGCTGGCCGGCGTGTTGGCGGCCACCGGGGTGACCGACCCGTTCTCGATCCAGGCCGTCACGCTTCCGGACTCCATGGCCGGTCGCGACGTGTTGGGTCAGGGTCGAACCGGCTCGGGCAAGCCGATCGCCTTCGCCCTGCCACTCGTCGCGCGCTTGGCCGCCGACAAGGTGGCGCGTCAACCCCATCGTCCGCGCGCACTGGTGCTCGTGCCCACGCGCGAGTTGGCGTCGCAGGTCGCCGGCGTCATCGAACCGCTCGCCACCGTCATGGGTCTGCGCGTGATGACCATCTTCGGTGGCGTGGGCTTCGGTCCGCAACGCGACGGACTGTCGCGGGGTACCGAGATCGTCGTGGCCTGCCCCGGCCGGTTGATCGACCTGATGAGTGAGGGCGACGCCCGACTCGATCGCATCGAGATCACCGTCATCGACGAAGCCGACCACATGGCCGACCAGGGTTTCCTGCCGATGGTCAAGCGCATCCTCGACGCCACTCCGAAGAAGGGGCAACGCATGCTCTTCTCGGCGACGCTGGCCGGCGGAGTCGATGCGATCGTCGATCGCTACCTGACCGACCCCGTGTCGCACGCCGCCGAGGTGGAGGCCCCGGTGTTGCTCGACCACAGCGTGCTCGTGGTGGAGGACGTCGATCGGCTCGCCGCCGTCGCCGAGTTCGCCCGGGCCGAGCGCGTGGTGATCTTCACCCGCACCAAGCACCGGGCCAAGCAGATGGCGGCCAAGTTGAAGACGTTCGGCGTGACCGCCGTCGACATGCACGGCAACCTGTCGCAGACGGCCCGCGAGCGCAACCTGGCCGCGTTCTCGGACGGCACCGCCACCGCGTTGGTGGCCACCGACATCGCCGCCCGTGGCATCCACGTAGACGACGTGCCGTTGGTGGTGCACGCCGATCCGCCGGTGGAGCACAAGGCCTACACGCACCGCTCGGGTCGCACCGCACGTGCCGGCGCCGCCGGCCGCGTGGTTACCATCGCCTCGCCGTCGCAGGTGGGCGAGGTCCGTCACCTGTTGTCCAAAGCCGGTGTCACCGCCACGTGGAACGGGATCCCGGTCACGGGCAACGAGCGCAGCGGACGGGTCGAGCGTCGTCAACCGCACCGTGAACGCGGACGTGGTGCGGCCGCCCGCAACAGGGAGTCGGGTAACTCGGGGTCGCGCAACCGACGTTGAGTCGGTTCGACGAGACCGGTGTCAGTCCGGCTGGCCGTCGAAGACGGGGTCGAGTCGCAATTCGGGTTCGTCGTTCATGAGGCGTTGCAGGCGGTACTTGTTCTCGAACAACGCCACCATCTCGTCGTTGCCGCGGTAGAGGATGCGGATGCCGCCGATCTGACGCAGGCGATCGGCGCTGGCTTTGTCGGTGAGGCGCATCGCTTGGTACGGCGACGACACGATCTCGGCCGGCGCGTTGAACTCGCTCGCGAGTCGATGGGCGAACACCTCGAATTGCAACACCCCGACCGCAGCCAACACCGGCTCGGTGTCGCCGAAGTCGAGGTCGCGCAACACCTGAACCACGCCCTCCTCGTCGAGCTGTTCGAGTCCTCGTCGGAACTGTTTGATCTTGCCGCGGTCGATGGGACGGGCGCTGGCGAACACCTCGGGGGCGAATCGGGGCACGCCGGGGAACTCGATCTTCTTGCCGGCGAAGATGGTGTCGCCGATGCGCAGATCGCCGGCGTTCACCAACCCGATGATGTCGCCGGGGAAGGCCTCCTCGATGGTCTCACGATCGTTGCCGAACGCGGTCGTGGCGTACTTCGTGCCGACGGCACGACCCGACCGCAGGCATTCGGCATCCATGCCGCGCTCGAAGCGACCCGAGCACACGCGGGCGAACGCCAAACGGTCGCGATGATTGGGGTCCATGTTGGCTTGGATCTTGAAGACGAAACCGGCGAAGTCGGAGTCGAGTGACCGCTCCGTGTCGTGAACGTCGACTCGGGGCAACGGCGGGGGAGCGAGATCGGCCACCGCGTCGAGCAACGCACGCACCCCGAAGTTGGTGAGAGCCGAACCGACGAACACCGGCGTGCTCTTGCCGGCGAGGAACGTCGGCAGGTCGACGTCGGCTCCGATGGCGTCGAGCAACGAGCAACCGTCGAGGGCGACCTTCCAGGCGTCACCCTCTTCGGCGGCGGCACGGTCGGCGGGGACGATCTCCTCGGGGGCGGCCGCCGCGCCGCGGGCGGTGCGGGTGTACTTGGTGAACTCGCCGGTGCGTCGGTCGATGGTGCCCCGGAAGTCGCCCGGAATACCCACGGGCCAGGTGGCCGGTGTGGCGCGCAGGCCGATCTGCTGCTCGACCTCGTCGAGCAATTCGAGGGGGTCGCGACCCGGGCGGTCGAACTTGTTGAAGAACGTGAGCACCGGCAGGTCGCGCGACCGACAGACGTTGAACAACTTGAGGGTTTGCGATTCGATGCCCTTGGCCGTGTCGAGAACCATGATCACGGCGTCGACCGCGGCCAGGACACGGTAGGTGTCCTCGCTGAAGTCACGGTGGCCGGGTGTGTCGAGCAGGTTGAAGACGTGATCGCGATACGGGAACTGCAGGACGGTCGACGAGATCGAGATTCCGCGTTGACGTTCCATCTCCATCCAGTCGGAGGTGGCCGCGCGCTGACCCGCGCGCGCCCGCACGGATCCGGCCTCCTGCACCGCACCGGCGTACAAGAGGAACTTCTCGGTGAGGCTCGTCTTGCCGGCGTCGGGATGGCTGATGATCGCGAACGTGCGGCGTCGTGCGGCTTCCGTGAGGATGCTCGGTTCCATGGCTCGTGAGAGGGTACAGGGATTACTGTCGAGACATGGCGATCGACATTCGCGCGGTGCGCGAGCAGTTTCCGGCACTCGCGCTCACCCACAACGCAAGCCCGCGCGTGTACCTCGACAACCCCGCCGGCACCCAGGTGCCCCGCGTGGTGCTCGATCGCATGATGCAGGCGCTGGTGGAGTTCAACGCGAACATGGGCGGCAACTTCCACACGTCTCGTTTGGCGACCGAGACGTCGGCCGAGGCCCACCGTGCGATGGCCGATTTCTTCAACGCGTCGAGTGAACGCGAGGTGGTTTTCGGGGCCAACATGACGACGTTGACGTTCATGATGACCCGGGTCCTGGCGAGTCGCTTCGAGGCCGGTGACGAGATCATCCTCACCCAGATGGAGCACGACGGGAACGCTTCGCCGTGGCGCATCATGGCGGAGGAGCGCGGCCTCGTCGTCAAGCGTCTCGACTTCGACCCCATGACCTACGAGATCGATGTGTCGCGCCTCGATGAACTCATCACGCCGCGCACCCGCTTCGCTGCCATCAACTACAGCAGCAACATCTTGGGCACCATCAACGACGTGCGTGCCATGTGCGCGCGCTATCGCGCGGCCGGCGTGCTCACGTACGTCGACGCCGTGCAGTTCGCCCCACACGGGGCCATCGACGTGCGCGATCTGGGCTGTGATTTCCTGGTGGCGTCGGCGTACAAGTTCTACGGCCCGCACCAGGGAATTCTGTGGGGGCGCGAGGATCTGCTGTCGACCTTGCCGGCCTGGCGTCTGCGGGTGGTCAAGGACGTGCCGCCCGGGCGTTACGAGACGGGAACCCAGTCGCTCGAGGGACAAGCCGGCACGATCGGTGCGATCGAGTACATGCAGTGGGTCGGGCGCACGATGGGCGCCGAGTTCGCCCCCACGACCGCCGGGCTCCCCGACCGCACGCGCGAGGTGCACGCCGGCCTGTTGGCGATGGCGGACTACGACCGCGGACTGAGTCGCCACCTCATCGAGGGTCTGCAACGCATCGGCGGCCTCGAGATCCGCGGCATCACCAACCCCGAGCGGTTCGTGCACCGGGTCCCGACGGTCTCGATCAGCAAGCCGGGACTCGATCCGGCCGAGTTGGCCACCTTCCTCGATCAACACGGCGTGTACGTCTGGAACGGGCACTCGTACGGCATCGACGTCATCGAGCGCCTCGGTCTGCAGGATCGTGGTGGCGTGTTGCGCATCGGGCCCACGCACTACAACACCACCGAGGAACTCGACACCGCGCTCACGCTCATCGAGGACTTCGTGAAGGGTCGCGTCAGATCGAGCTGATGAGCGAGCCGTCGGGCCGCCACACGTCGACGGCGTGGGTGACGGGATTCAGACGGGTTCGGTAGCCGCGCGTCTTCCAGCGGTTGTGTTTGGAGCACAACGGGTCGCCGTTGTCGGCCGAGGTCGTGCCACCTTCCGACCAGGGCACCCGGTGATCGGCCTCGCACGTGGACCGCGAGCACGCGGGCCAGGCGCACCTTCGTCGTCGCAGGAACACCGCCTCGCGCGCCGCGCCGGTGAACAATCGTGAGGTGCGACCGAGGTCGATCACGCGGCGGTCGGCCGCGATCACGACGCGCCGCACGTGCCCGAGGAGCGATGCGGCGACGACGTCGAACGGGTCGAGCATGAGGCCCGCCGTGGTCTCGCAACGGCGCGCACTCACGTCATCGGGGGTGCGGGCGAGCGAGGGCAGCCGTTCGCCGGTGGCCAGCGCGGTGAGAGCCGTCTCGTAGGTGTCGGCGTCGACGAGGATGTTGACCAACGGTGCCGGAGCAGCGACGGCACCCCGAGCGGCCGAGGCGAAGATGGCGTGCAGCGCGTCGGCTCGACGTTGGGCGGGAGTGCGGGCGAGTTCGTCGGACCCGGTCGCCTCGCGGGTGTCGAGATCGTGGCGCAATTCGGCCTCCACGTAGCGTTCGAACACCTCCAGCATCAAGGCGCCTTGGGCGGTACCCACCTTGGCGTCGACGAAGACGACGTCGCCGAGATCGTGCACGGACGCGTCGCGACTGTCGTGCACGTGGTCGCTGTGGCGGTGAGCGCCATCGGCGTCGGCCAATCGCTCCCAGCGGAGGACCGCGGTGTTGAAGTCTTCGTAGGGGAGCGTGGTGGCCACGTCGATGAGAGTGTCGAGGACGATCGGCAACTCGTGTCGCACCCGGCGGTTGGCGTGCAGGGAGGCGAGGCGTCGAACCTGGGAGATGCCGATGGTCGCCGTACGCAGGTGGGCCATCAGTGACGGGTGATCAGCCACCGCATGAGCCGTGCGGGCGCGGGCGGCGGCCTCGGAGCCGCTCCAGTTGACCACCGACCGGGCCCAGCCGACGATCGTGCCGTGGCCGTCGTCGCGGAAGGATTGGGTGGCCTCGGCGCGGGCCAGGACGCTCACGGTGGCGGCCTCCACCCGGCGGGCCAGGCGTTCGAGGTGCACCAGCACAGCGGCCAGATCGGCCCCGGTCGACAGGCCGTCGATACGTGCGACGAGTCCGTCGAGGGTGTCGGTGACGTCGTCAGGTCCGGATCGCTCGTTGGCTACGAACATATGTACGATTATGGCTGACCGGTGTGACGCAGTTCGGCTCGCGGTCGCGTCACGACTCACACCGTTTTCGAAGCGACGGTGTCGTCGACGGACCCTCGACCTGCGGCCACAAATTTCGAACAATTTCGCCTCGTCAGCGAGTAATCGGTGAATCGGGGTTAGCGTCAGCGGGGATGCACAAGGCATCGTTTTGTTGATTGGAAAAAAATGGCCACTGGCATCGTGAAGTTTTTCAACGCCGAGAAGGGTTACGGATTCATCTCGCGCGAAGGCGCTCCCGACGTGTTCGTACACTTCTCCAACATCGAGGGCACCGGTTACAAGACCCTCAATGAAGGCGATCAGGTCGAGTTCGAGGTCGCCCCGGGCAAGAAGGGCGAGGAGGCCCAGAAGGTCCGCCGTATCTGAACACGCAACGCGTGAGCGCAACGAGGGCGTCGGGAAACCGGCGCCTTTTTTGTTGTCCGCGTCAGGTTCCGCAGAAGGTCTGGTAGCCCTCCCATTCGGCGGGCATCGGCTGTGCGTACTGGTCGAGACCCGCACGGGCCTCGAACGGGCGCGCCAGAACCTCCAACAGCGAATCGGACCTGACGACGTCACCGACACCCTCGACGGACTCGTCGCACGTATC
>JBJTFY010000071.1:0-9083 GCA_046093625.1 Actinomycetota bacterium | reverse complement strand
GGGCAAGCACGTGGTCATCATCGGTGGCGGCGACACCGGCGCCGACTGTCTCGGGACGGCACATCGTCAGGGCGCGTCTTCGGTCACCCAACTCGAGATCATGCCGCGTCCGCCCGAGAGCCGTGCCAGCGGCAACCCGTGGCCGCAATTCGCGATGGTGTACAAGGTGACGTCGGCCCACGAGGAGGGCGGCGAGCGCCTGTACAGCGTCAACACCGAACGCTTCGTCGACGACGGGAAAGGTCGCGTCAAAGGGCTCCTTCTCCACGAGGTCGAGTCGAAGGACGGCCGCTTCGTGAAGGTCGAGGGCACCGATCGCGAGATTCCGGCCGATTTCGTGTTCCTGGCCATGGGTTTCGTGGGGCCGGAGAAGGGTGGCTGGCTGGATCGTCTGGGTGTGGCGTTCGACGAGCGCGGCAATGTGCGTCGAGACGACGCCTACATGACGAACGTGCCCGGGGTGTTCGTGGCCGGCGACATGGGTCGCGGACAGAGCCTCATCGTGTGGGCGATCGCCGAGGGACGGGCCTGCGCGGCCGGCGTCGACACCCGCCTGATGGGCGAGACCACGTTGCCCGCGCCGATCGCCCCGACCGCTCGACCGCTCGTGTGACGTATCGCCGACGGAGGGGGCTGCCACGTTCGGCGGGTCCCGCCGATCTAGATTGACGATGTGCTGACGAAGCGAATCGCCTCCATCGCCGCCGGTCTGGCGGGGCTGTTCGTGCTGGCGTCCTGTGGTGGTGACCCCAGTGCCACCGCGACGACGTTGCGTCCCCTGACCAGCACGAACTACGCCACGACGCCGCCATCGGTGGTGACGACACTCGATCCGGCGAACACCTTGCCGCCTCCGATTCAGTACACGATCGTGCGCGGCGACTCGGTGTACGGAATCGCTTCCAAATTCGGGGTCAAACCCGACGAGCTCGCCGCCTACAACAACTGGCCCGAGGGTGTGTTGCCTCCGCTCGCGGTGGGTGCGTCGATCCTCATCCCGCCGACGGCGAGTCAGGCGACGACGCTTCCGGGACTTCCGATGCCCGTCGACAGCACCTCACCGACTCCCGACGACACCCAGTACACGAAGTACACCGTGGTCGAAGGCGACTGTTGCATCTCGCGGATCGCCGACAAACTCGGGGTGGAGTCGTCGGCGTTGATGGCCGCCAACGGTTGGGTCGACGCGTCGGTGGTGATCCTGCCCGGCGACGTCATCAACGTTCCGGCGCAAACCAAAGATCCCAAGCCCTGACGACGGAACCCGAACCTCGACCGGTGGCGATCAGTCCCCGAGATCGGGCCAACGACGACGCTGACGTCGGCGTACGCCGGTGTCGCCCAGCGAGCGACGTTCCGACAGTGCCCACTGGCGGCGCCATCCCGTGTACTCGGGGCCGGTGAGCGCGGGGCTCTCGCGACGCGCCGCGCGCCGACGCGAACTCCAGTAGTCGGTCAGGGACTCGTCGGCCAGCGTGGTGACCGCCTGTTCGATACGGGCCGAGAACCGCCGGGTGTTCTCGCCCTCGCCCACGGTCAGGGGTGCACCGAAGACGACCTTGGTGGTTCCGCGCTTGGGCCGTTTCATGCCCTTTCCGAAGATCGATCCGGTTCCGTCGATGAAGACCGGCACGACGGGGGCACCGGTGCGCGACGACAAGTAAGCCGCGCCCCCCTTGAAGTCCTGGCCCCAACCGTCGGGGGAGCGACCGCCCTCGGGATAGATGACGAGGCTCCAGCCGTCCTCGACCAGACGACGGATCATGTCGGACGACTTGCGTCCGGTCACTTCGCGATCGATCGGGATCGCGTTGAGCGAGAGCGCGGCCAACGTCGCCTTCCAGCGTTTGTCGAAGAAGTAGTCGGCGGCGGCGGCCACCACCAGTTTCGATCGCCACGGCTCCGGTACGGCCACGGCCATGAGGGCGGTGTCGAGATGCGAATGGTGGTTCGGTGTGAAGATCAGGGGCGTCGGATCGTCGCGGCGGGCCAGATCGCTCAATCGATCGGTGCCCGACACCGTCGGGCTGGCGAGTCCGCGCACCGCGAGTCGTACCGGTCCCTCGACCAGTCCGCGCCGAACGGCGCGCGCCAGCGGACGACGAGCCCAGTCGGTGTCGTAGTCGGCGCCGAGCGTCGGTTCCTCCTCTGGCACCTCGACACCGAGGGGCACGGTGGGGGGCAGGTACGGGAACCCTCGTTTGTACGCGCGACGCGCGATGGGGTGGGTGACCCGTTCGAACAGGTCACCGAACCGGGCCGCTGCGGCCAGGTTGCTCGGCTTCCAGGGGGCGTCGTCGCGGCGGGCCATCATCGGATCACGAAACGTCGGCCACCAGCAACGGTGGCGTGTGGAGGTGGGTGATGGTCGGGGTCCGACCGACGACGTCGCTGGCGATCTCGAGCGCGTCGTCCATCGTTGAGGCGGGGATGAACCCGAGACGACGCACCGTCTTGGGGTCACCTCCGACGATGATGATGCGCGCACAGTGTTTCAGCGCGTGGCTGCCCCAGTACCACATGTAGAAGGGGTGGACGCCGTGGTACGCGTAGGTGGTTCGGTACAGGTGCCGGTACCAGTCGTCCTCGGCGTATTGCTTCTCCCACTTCTGCGACATCACGTGCGGATCGGTGGTGTCGGCGAGCACCTGCTCGAAGAAGTCGATGTACGACGGATGGTGGACCGGGTGGAAATCCGGGGGAGTGGGGTGGGTCATGATGATGACGCCTCCCTCGCGTACCAGCGGCATGCCCCGGTACATGTTGAAGTAATAGCCGAGCCCCATGCACATGACGAGGATCGGGTTCATGATGGAGTGCACGTTGTAGGGGCTGATGTAGGGGATTCCCAGAGTGAGGACGTCGGTCTGGCCCTTCACCTCCACGAGCTGCTGTCGATAGACGTGCTCGGTGGTGATGCGGTGGACCGCCTCCACCTCGCCGGCCTGCACGCTCGTCATCTGGTGCGGAGCCTCGATCGAGTGGAAGATGTTCCGGGCGATACGAGCCGGCGTGCGCGAGAGCGCCTTGGTGGTGGCGAGGTACGTCATGCGGTCTGACGGCTTCCATTCCCATTCCCGCTTGGCGAGGAAACCGAACGGCGACGGGAAGGTGTCGGTGTTGAGGGTGGTCTCGATCTGGAAGACCTTCACCCCGCTGTCGAGCAGAACCTTTCCCATACGCCAGTTGCTCTTGTGCAACTCGCTGCGGTGCTGGTCCATGAAGCTGCGCGAGTGGATCATGGTGTCGGGGTTGTGGTGGTGTCGCAGCGATCGATACGAGGCGAGTCCGGTCGCCGTGCTCTTCCAGCCGCCGTCCATCGCGACGAGGTTGATGTTCACGTAGACCAGCAGGTCGCTCTCGGCGGCTCGCTTGTTGATCTCCACCTCCTCGCCGTGGGGTGTGGTTCCGAGATACGACAGGTTGTCGGGATCCTCGGCGTCGTGCTGGTACAGGAGTCCGCGCGGGGCGAAGGCGTCGTACACCCGATCGCCCACCGCGTGTCGCAGTTCGGATTCGGTCATGCGACGGTGCAGGGCCAGCGCCGAGATGATGTGGACGTCGTCGACCCCGGCGTCGGCGGCGAGGTCGAGCACGGCCTCGATGACGCGTTGACGGATGTCGGGACGCTGCATCTTGGGCAATGGCAGGCTCACGTCGTCGAAAGCGATCGTCAACTTCATGCCCGCGAAGAGCTGGGCCGGCAACGGGTCCTGATCGACGGGGTTGAGCAACGCGTTGCGAATGGCGCCGTCGACGTCGTCGATGGCGGGCAGCGGCTCGGGCGCGTAGATGACGCGACTACGGCCGGCCGGCAGTTTCTCGAGCGAGAAGTTCTCGCCCCGCCAGAACAAGATGGGCGGAGTCGAGCGATCGACGTCGAGGACGAATCCGGGGCGGGGCATCAGCTGTTCTCCTTCTCACGACCGGCACGCAGGTCGAAAACGATTTTCACGGCACCGCGCCGACCGGCCGCCGCCGCGTGGGCGATGGCGTCGCGGTAATCCTCGAGGCGGTACGCCGCCGAAACGAGGCGCTCGAGCCGACAAGCGTCGGCGGTCTCGATGGCGAGGTCGAACGTGTGTCGCGACGTTCCGTCGGGCAGGCGCTCGGTGCCGTAGGTGTAGGCCCCGGAGATCGACGTCTCGCGGTGCCAGAGTCCGGTGAGGTCGAGCGAGACTCCCGCCGGCATGCCGAGCAGGATGACGTCACCCCGGGGTCGGGTGAATCGCAGGGACTCGGCGATGCTGTCGGAGTTTCCGACGGCGTCGATGGTGGCGTGAGCGCCGCCGGTGAGATGGTCGCCGACCACCTGACAGCCGACCTCGCGACGAACGGCCCGGCGCAGTTCGCTCGCCGGGACCGAAACGTCGGCGCCCAGAGCCCGCGCCAACGCTTGCTGGTGCGGATACCGCGAACCCACGACGATGCGCACATCGGGCACGTAGCGGCGCAGACCGGCGACCGCGCAGAGTCCCATCGGGCCCGCACCGAGCACCGCCACCACGGGTGTCTCGCCGCGTTCGCGGGCCGCGGCGACCGCCGGCCAGGTGGCCAATGCGGCGTGAATGCCGCCGGCCGCTGGTTCGACCAACACCGCGCGCTCGTCGGGCATGGAATCGGGGATGGCGTGCAGCTGGCTCTCGTGTGCGATCAACTCGCTCGCCCAACCGCCACCGGTCGAATGACAGAAACCGGTCTGGATGCCCGGCTCGATGCATCCACCGACAAGGTGGGCGTAATCGTCGCCGTCGCCGGGCGCCGCCCCCGCGAAGGGGAGATCGAAACCGCGCGCGGCGTGGCCGAGCACCGGTTCGAGCACCACGCGACGACCGTCGTCGCAGTCGGCGACCACCTCGTGCCCGGGCACGAAGGGGAACGAGACCCAGTCGTCGAAGTACGTCGAGGCGTGTCCCTCGACGAGGGACAGGTCACTGCCGCAGATACCCGTGAGGCGGGGCCGAATACGGTGCCATCCCTCGTTGCGGGGAAGGGTCGGAGCCTCGTCGTCGACGAGCGACAAGGGTCCGAGGCGCGCCGCACCGGCGGCGCTGAGCGGGCTCACCAGTCGGGCCACGGCGAACTTGCCGGTGTTGCGTTGGACGCGTAGGGCCTTCATCGTCCGCTCCGTCGGGTTCCGATGCGACCGTCACGCGCGGTGAAGCGACGTTGTTCGACGTCGGAGACGCGTGGTCCGATCGGCAACAACGGTTTGGGGGCACCCGGGGACTTCTCCCAGTTCTCCACCAGCCACCCGCGTTTGCGCGCGATGGCCGCCAACCGGGTCTCGGGGTTGACCGCGACCGGGAAGCCGACCGCCTCGAGCATCGGCAGGTCGCTACTCGAGTCGGCGTACGCGATGGACTCGTCGAGCCGCAGCCCCTCCGATGCGCAGTAGTCGGCCAGTATCTGCGCTCGGGTCTCGCCGGTGGGCGGAACCTGCGACAACTCGCCCGACAGTGTGCCGTCGGGTCGAACGGTCATCTCGGCGGCCACGATCTCGTCGAAGAGTGGTCGTAGGCCCTCGACGGCGAAGTTCATCGCACCCGTGATGAGGATGGTCCGGTGTCCGAGGGCGCGGTGCTCGCGCACCCGCCGCAGACCAGCCGGGAAACTCTTGGTCATGATGAGTTGCGCGAGCAATTCGCGGGCGTCGGCGTCGATCTGCTCGATGGGGGCGTCCTCGTAGCGACGGTAGAAGTAGCGCAGGAAGTCGGAGCGGTCCTTGCGGTCCATGGAGAGCAACGACGGGGCCTCGCGCAGGGTGCGCAGCACGTAGCGAACCCGCTCGGGCGAGTTGAGGCGACGGGTGGCGAGCCACGAGTAGCTCTCGACCACGTTGCTCGAGATGAGGGTGTTCTCGAGGTCGAAGGCCGCGACGTGGCGCGACGGATCGAGGACCTGACGACGCAAGCGCTCGGAGCGGTCGACCACCGATTTGCCCGGGGTCGTCTTGACGCGGCTGTGCTGCACGATCGACGGCAGGTGGATGGTCGATATGTACTCCGGCCAGTTCACGGCGCGCGGGTCGAGGCAGAACGCGGCACGGTCGGCGTCGTCGAGGCGCTCGTGGATCGCCAAGAGGTTGTCGACCGCGTAGATCGCCTCGCACTCGGTGTAGAGCCCGTACAGCTCGACGTACTCGAGGGCGCGCTCGACGTCGCCCCGGCGGTCCTCGAGTTTGGCCGACCACGTGGCCTGCGTGCCGCGCAGGGGAAGCGCCTGCAGAATCTTCTCTCCACGGGTGATCAGAGACTTGGCGCGCGTCAGTTGCTTCTCGACGACGCCGCGGCCGGGGAACTTCCAGTCGGGAACGACGATCGGTTGGCCCTGGGAGTCGTAAATGGGGTGCGCGGTGAACCAATCGCGCACGTTGTCGACGAGCACGCGGTACTTGAGGGGATTCGTGCTTCCCGAGGCCACGTGGGTGATCGCGGGGGCCTCGCTCGGGCCGAGAGCGGCCACGGCGATGATCGCGGCCACCACCAGGTCGACCGGGATCACGTCGACGGTTCCCTCGGGAACGCCGGGGAATTGATCGAGCAGGCCGCGGGCGTAGGAGATGATCACCGGCTCGGCCATGCGGAATCCGCGGATCCAACCCGGGGTCGGTTCGGCGAGCGCGGATTCGATGATCGACGGGCGCACGATGCTGACCGGAACGCCCTTTTTCGACTCGTGCAACGCTTGCTCACCGAGGGCCTTGGTGAACGCGTAGGCATCGGGCCAGCCGACGCTCGCCGCGCGCGTGCGTCCGGCCTCGACGAGGCGGTCCTTCACCCATTGTTCGCGGTTCTGCTCGGTCTTTTCGGCCAGGGCCGGCGCACCGGCCGCCCCGAGTTCGGAACGCGCCTCGGCGCGAAAGCGCGCCAGGTTGTCGGGCTGGCGACTGGCGGCCTCGGCGTCACCCCGCAGCCGACGTGCGGCGGCCACCTCGCGTCGCCAGTCGAGACCGATGTCGAAGGGCCCGTCGCTCACCAACTGCTCGGGTGCGGTACCACGTCGGTTGCCGGCGACGTAACACGTGCTGACGGCGACGAGGTGGGGGAACGAACCGTCGGCGCGCGGGCCGTGTTCGTTGAGCAGATCGGCGATCCGCTTGGGTCCGAGCAAGTTGACCTCGACCGCGCTGTCGAGCGGTGAGTCGAACGAGACGCTGGCGGCCGAGTGGATGATGACGTCGCAGTTGGCGAACGTCGTCCGGTCGGCCGGTGACAGACCGAGGCCGTCGGTGCCCACGTCGCCCGACACCACCGCCACCCGGCGCGCGATCTCGGCGTCGAAGCGAGGACCGAGTTCGGCACGCAGGCGGTCGAAGGCGTTGTTCTTCAGTATCTCCTTGCGCACCCGATCGGCCGCCGAGGTGCGACGACCGTCGCGCACGAGCAACACGACCTCGCAGTCCGGAACGGCGCGCAACAACCGCTCGACGAGCGCGGTGCCGACGAAACCGGTGGCACCGGTGACGGCGATGCGGGTTCCCGCCAGACGTTCCGAAATCACCCGCCTGTTGTAGCACAACTCTCTACCAAATGGTAGAGAACGGACGTTTGATCTGGTAGGAAGGGGTGTATGGCCCCCACGACCCGTCAGCGGATCCTGGACGCCGCCGGAGTTCTCTTCGGCAACCGGGGCTTCGAAGCCGTGAGCCTCGATCAGATCGCATCCGAGGTGGGGGTGGCCAAGCAGACGCTCTTGTACTGGTTCTCGTCGAAGGACGAACTGATCCAAGAGGTGCTCTCGGAGACCGCGGTGGAGTTGACGCTCGTGATCGAGGCCGCCATCCGCTCGGCACCCGACGACCCGCTCGACCGCATGGAGGCGGTGGTCAAAGCGGTCTTTCGTCCCGCGGTACGCCGACCGTCGTTGCTCGGCCTCGTGCGCGAGATCAGCCGACTTCCCCCCGAGGGGTCCGAGCGGCTCACCGACTCGTTGCGGCCGCTCGTCGAGCGTGCGGTCGGCTGGATGACGAGCGAAATGGATGCCGGTCGCCTACGACGGGGCGACCCGTCGCTGATCCTCGCGTTGGCCTACGCGACCGTGACCGGGATCGCCACCGAGCCCGAGGCGCTACGGGTGGTGGGGTGGAACGCCGACATCGTCGGACTGCGACGACTGCGCGAGGAGATGGTGGGCTTCCTGCGCGCCGCGCTCGACCCGCGCTGAACCGCTGTCAGCGCGCGGTGTCGCGACGTCGGCGGGCGTGTCGCTCGAGGGCGAGCTGCACCAGGCGATCGATGAGTTCGGGGTACGAGACGCCCGAGGCCTGCCACAACTTGGGGTACATCGAGATGGGTGTGAAACCGGGCATGGTGTTGACCTCGTTGCACAGGAACCCGCGGCCGTCGGGCTCGTAGAAGAAGTCGACCCTCGCCAATCCCTCGCAGCGCAAC
The DNA here is from genome assembly GCA_046093625.1 of Actinomycetota bacterium. Lineage (GTDB taxonomy): Bacteria > Actinomycetota > Acidimicrobiia > Acidimicrobiales > Ilumatobacteraceae > Casp-actino8. The sequence continues at coordinate 690 of JBJTFY010000071.1, read as the reverse complement.
GCGGTGAACACGCGCAACGCCAACGCCCGTACCTCGGCGGCGCGTACCTCGTCGAGGTCGGCCGGAATCACGAGGTGGGCGCCGTCGCTGACGTACTTGTCCTCGTAGTCGTAGAAGTCGTTGCCGGGGATGATCTCGCCGGCGACGCTGGCCTCGGGTCGCAGGTTGCCGAGCACGGCGACCTCGATCTCGCGGCCGACGATGGCTTCTTCGCACACCACCCACTCGTCGTACCGCAGTGCGACGTCGACGGCGACGGTCATCTCGTCGCGCGACGAGACCTTGGACACCCCGACCGACGAACCCATGTTGGCCGGCTTCACGAACAACGGCAGGCCCAGTTCGTCGACGACCTGGTCGAGGCGCCCCGGTGTCACCTCGTGGGCGCGCAACGCGCGGTGGTTCGGCTGGGGCACACCGAACGCGGCCAGAACGTTCTTGGCCATGGCTTTGTCCATGCCGAGCGCCGATCCGAGCACTCCGGTTCCGACGTACGGAATGCCGAGCAATTCGAGCAGCCCCTGGATGGTGCCGTCCTCGCCCAACGGACCGTGCAGTAACGGCACCACGACCACGGGTCCGGTGCTGGCCGCCGCACTCAACATCGGTGTCGAGGCCACTTCGCGCCCGGTCGCCTCGAGTCGCTCGGGGAGGGCGTCGACCCCGCGGTCGAGCGCCGTCATCGCCGAC
>JBJTFY010000070.1:0-2917 GCA_046093625.1 Actinomycetota bacterium | reverse complement strand
CCGCCCGCGATGTCGACCACCCGCACCGCGCGACCCTCACCGGTCCATCGGTCACCCGCGCGAAGTTCGCCGGAGACCGTGAACTGCCGACGATCGATCCCCGACCCCTCGACGCCGAGCTCGACGCGGTGCACGATGACGAAGTCCGAGTCGTGGAATCCGTCGTCGCCGGTGGCACTCACCAACTCGACGGTCAACAGCGAGGCTTCGTCGAGCGGTACGACGACCACGACCGGACCCGCGGGAGCCGACCGCGCGCCGATCTCGACGGTCGAGCGCCCGTCCCGCATTTCGACCACCGGTTCGCGGCCGACCCAGCCCGCCGCGACGGGGGCGATCGCCAGAACACCCGGACCATGGCGTCGGGTCGGGTCGGCCGAGCGCGCCGCCGCGCTGTCACTCATGAGGTCGTACGGGCTGTCGTACGCCTGATCCTCGAATCCGAGGTCCGTCAACGAACTGTGCGGCCAGTCGAGACCGTGTCCCAATTCGTGTTCGACCAGATCGAGCGGCGGCGCATCGCCCCGGTCGGACATGAAGTCGGACGCGCCGACGTACACGTAGCGACGCGTCGCACGAGCCGAGCAGTCGTCCGTGCACGCCCGACCCGGGCCACCACGCCCACCCTCGACGTCCTCGGCGTGTTGGGCGTCGGCGATCACGAGGACTCCGTCGGAATCGTCCGCCGACTGGTCGATCGCACGCTCGACGCACTCCTGCGACGTCTCGTCGGAGAGGATCGACACCGCCCGGGCGGCGGGAACGAACCGCGGTACGTAGGCGCCACCCGACCAACGGGCGAAGTAGTCCGACACCGGTGCCAGCAACGCGACGATCTCCTCGGCCGTTCGGGACATCCGCGCGTCGACGTCGGCGTAGTAGGGATCTTTCACACCCACCGGCACGCGACACACCGCCACTTCCCAGGTGTCGGGACCGTCCACACCGTCGAGTCGGGTGCGCGCGCGGGCGAGGAGCACACCGAGTGGGTCGCCCGAGGGTGTGTCGCCCGAGTGCGGGTCAACGGAGGGCGTCGCCGATCCGGACCCGCAGGCGACCAGCAGGACCGCGATCAGCGCGACTCGGATCGGGCGCATCATCGCCGGTGAACCGTAGCCTCGGGACCGTGAACACGGGTATCCGCTTCGATCGAAAGATGTCCGAGGCCGAGGGACTCATGTGGCGGCTCGACAAGGACCCCGACCTGTCGTCGACCTTCGCCAACTTGTCGGTCCTCGACCGCGCGCCCGACTTCGATCGTCTGCGTCGACGCATGGATCGGGCGTCGATCGCCATACCCCGACTACGCCAACGGGTCCAGTCCGCTCCGGCGAACCTCACCCCTCCGCTGTGGGTGGACGACCCCGACTTCGACATCGACTACCACGTGCGAAGAATCGCGCTGCCGGCGCCGGGCTCGATGCGCCAGATGCTCGACCTCGCGACCCTGATCACGAACGACCCCTTCGACCGCACCCGACCGCTGTGGCAGTTCGTCGTCATCGAAGGACTCGAGGACGGTCGCGCGGTGCTGGTCGAGAAACTGCACCACTCGATCGCCGACGGCGAGGGCAGCGTGCAGTTGTCGTTGCAGTTCTTCGACTTCGAGCGCGACGCTCCCGAGCCGGCCCCGTTGCGGTGGGAGCCGGAATCCGACACCAGTTCGATGGTCAACCTCGACGTGTGGCGCGAGATGCTCGCCGGGCCACTGAAGTTGCCCTTGGCTCTCGTGAAGCAGGTGCGCGATCTCATCGCCGACCCCGGCCAGATCCCGACGAACGGCTCGGCCACGATCGATTCTCTGCGGGGTGTCGTCGGCCAACTCACCGACGTCGAACCGGCACGATCGCCGCTGTGGACCACCCGTTCATTGCGGCGACACTCCGAGGTGTTGCGCGCCCCGTTCGCGGCCACCCGTGATGCCGCCCGGGAACTGGGCGGCACATTGAACACCGCACTCCTGTGTGCCGCCGCCGATGCCGCGGGTCGCCACCACCGCGCTCTGGGCATTCCGGTCGAACATTTGCGCGCGTCGATGGCCATCAGCACGCGCAAGCTCGACGGCGAGGCTCCCAATGCGTTCTCCCTCGCACGCATGCTGGTGCCCACGGGCGACATGGCGGTTCGCGAACGCTTCGCCGCCGTGCACGAGGCCACGGTCGCCGCCGCTGACGGGTCGGCCGGTTCCCTGGTCGGCACCGCTGCCTCGCTGGCCACCTCGTTGCCGACCGGCCTCATCACCCGCGTCGCCCGCCTGCAGTCGCAGACCATCGACTTCGCGACGTCGAACGTGAAGGGAACCCCGATCCCGGTCTACGTCGCCGGCTCGGAGATCGTGGCCAACTACCCGCTCGGGCCACTCGGCGGGGTGGCGTTCAACCTCACCTTGTTGTCCCACGTGGGCAGCCTCGACATGGGTCTCAACGTCGATGCCGGGGCCGTGAGCAACCCGGAATTGTTGCGCGATTCGCTGCAGGGAGCCTTCGCCGACCTGGTGGCCGCGGTGCGGCCCAAGAAGAAGCGGACGCCGCGACCGAAGTGATCAGCCGCGAACCGCGGAGGTCAACAGGTTGCGCACGTCGAGCAACAGGTCGCTGACCTCACCGGCCGACACCAACTCGCGCCGAACCATCTGGGCCAACGCGCCGTCGATGGCCGCCAGCGCCTGGTCGATGACTTCAGACGACACCACCCGGATGTCGTTGATGTCGAGTTCGGTGATCTCCTCGGCTACTTGAGATGTCATCGATGTCATCGGTTTCTCCTGTCGATCACCGTGCGCCGGTGACCCGACGTCGGTTGCTGTCCGTGAAGGTAACTCACGCGCGTTCCCCTGACGCGGATCGTACACCTGAGGTGTCGGACACACCGGGCATACCCGTACATCGTTTCGCGCGACGCCCAGCACCTACGATCC
>JBJTFY010000069.1:0-7836 GCA_046093625.1 Actinomycetota bacterium | reverse complement strand
AGCACCGAGGTGTCTCCCTTCACCCGCATCTCGACGCGCGGCACGAGGGGCGTGACGAAGTCCCAACTTCCGTCGACCACCGCCGCGTCGGGTCGCGCCCCGAGCGCGGCCAGCGCCCGCTCGGTCGCGAGTCGCTGCGCGGCCGCCATCCCGTGTTCGTCGCATTCGCGTGGCGACGCGAATCCGACCGACCACGCCGTGCACCACGCGGCCACGGTGTCGAACATCCGCTCGCGCGCCTTCTCGGTGATCGACTTGGAGTCGCGCACGCCGTCCAGGTCGCGGTCGACGGGTAGCACCGCCATACCGACGGCTAACGGCCCGGCCCAGGCACCCTTGCCCACCTCGTCGACCCCCACGACGCACTCGAATCCCTCGTCGCGCAACGAGCACTCGAGTTCGCGGGTCGGGACGGCCATCAGACCACCTGCACGCCGGGGGCGCCGTCGACCACCTCGCCGATCACGGTGAAGGGCGAATCGCCACCGATCAGTGCGCCCACCGATGCGGGATCCACGGCGGCCAGCAGACCGCCCGACGTCTGCGGGTCGAACGCGATGACGTCGAACGCGGGATCGACACCGGCCGCGATCGACACGTGCGCACCGACCGCCGCGCGATTGCGGGCGTCCCCCCCGGTGCGCACCCCGCGCCGCGCCGCCTCGAGCGCCCCCGGGTACAACGGCAGCGACGCGGTCTCGATCCGGAACGCGCCACTGGCCCGCTCGGCCATCTCCCAGCCGTGCCCCGCCAGGGCGTAACCGGTCACGTCGGTCACCGCCCGCACGCCCGTGACACTTCGCAGCATCTCGCTGGCCCGACGATTGAGCGCGCGCATCCCGGCGATGGCCGCGGTCTTGTGCACCTCGTCTCCGCCAGCGAGCACGACACCGGTTCCGAGCGGTTTCGACAGCAACAACACGTCACCAACGCGCGCGCCACCTTTGGTGAAGACGCGGTCGGGGTGCACCACACCCTGCACCGCGAGCCCGAAGATGGGCTCGGGATTGCGGATGGTGTGTCCCCCGGCGATCGTGCCCCCGGCCTCGGCGACCACCTGTGCTGCGGCGTCGAAGATCGCCACGATCGCCTCGCGGGGGAAGTGTTCCGGAAAGGCGGCCACGTTGATGGCCATGACCACCCGGCCACCCATCGCGAACACGTCGCTGCAGGCATTGGCCGCGGCGATCGCGCCGAAGTCGGCGGCGTCGTCGACGAGCGGCGGGAAGAAGTCGGTGGTGCTCACGAGCGCCACGTCGTCACTGACCCGGTAGACGGCCGCGTCGTCGAAAGGTGCGAGGCCCACGATCAATGCCGGATCGACCGAGCTCGGCAACTCGTCGACGAGACCCGCCAACAGATCCTTGCCCCACTTCGCGGCGCACCCACCGCAACTGGTCCATTCGGTGAGCCGCAACGGTGCCCCCTCGTGCATGATTCCCCCGGTGGCGGCCATGGGCGAAGCCTAGGGTGTCGGCATGCTCTCGGTTGGCCCGTACCGATTCACGCTCGAGGACGCGCGCAACACCATCGACGCCGCGCCGACGATCTTGCGTCAGATGTCGGAAGGTCGCGAGGCGGTGCTGGCCGATGCGCGGCGAGAACTCGACGACCTCCTGATCGACATCGACCCTCGTCGTCTCGACGCCGGGTCGATCGCTCCGGTGCTGGAGTCGGTGTGGCGGGTGATCATGTCGGCCACCCCCACGTTGCGGGCGGCCGGAATTCCTGATGGTGCGAACGGGGTCGTCGCCAGCATCAACACCGGTCCGGGCGGAGTGCCCAAGTCGGCGGTCGACGAGTGCGTCGTCGACTACGACGGTGTGGTCGGCGACGTACAAGCCTCGCGCAAACATCACGGTCGGCCGTTCCAGGCTCTCAGCCTGTGGTCCGTCGAGGTCATCGAGAGCCTGACGGCCGAGGGCCACACGTTGCGCCCCGGTGCGGCCGGGGAGAACCTCACGCTCTCGGGCCTCGACTGGTCGCGAGTGCGCCCGGGGACACGCCTGCGCATCGGAACCGTGATCTGCGACGTTTCGGCGTACGCGGTGCCCTGCAAGCAACTCGCGCACCTGTTCGTCGACCGGGACTTCGGTCGGATACATCACGACCGCGACCTCGCCGATGGTCGGTCCACGTGCCGGGTCTATGCGACGGTGATCGAGCCGGGTCGCGTGGCCCGCGGCGACGTCGTCGAATTCGCTTGAATCTCGTCGAAGGTGTCGTCGACGCGGGTGATGCGTCGGACGCGTGAGTCAGCAGGGTCCCGGAGCGCCGATCCGATAAACGCCCTCGTCGAGATACGCGTAGCCGAGGGTGTTCGTCGCGTACTGACGACCGCTCGACAGGCAACTGGTGATCAAACCGAGTCGGGTGTCGACACCGCCCCCACAGCTGAGGTCGATCGAGTCGGCCACGATGAAATCGGCGGGCACCGGCTGCCCGTCGACCAACAAGTCGCAGTCGGGATGAACCAACGCGGACTCGACCGCGGTCTTCACCTCGTCCACTTTCTCCTTGGCCGAACGGAAGACGAACACCGCGCCGACGATCGCGGCGATCACGACCGCCGCCACGACGGCCACGACGATCGTGACGACGAGCTTCGACCCGAGCGAGCCCCCTTCGGACTTCACCTCTCCGGGTCGATACGCCCGCGTCTCCCCGATCGGACCGGATGATCCGGTGCTCGGTGACGGTGTCGGTTGGTCGCTCACGGATTCTCCTTCAATCGTTCGATCAATTCGGCCAACGGTTCCCGGAAGTCGCGCGACGGCGCGTATCCGGCGGTCCGCCACGCCGCGTTGTCGAGCACGCTGTTGGCCGGTCGCTTGGCCGGACGGGGCGGCTGCAGTTCGTCGGTCGTGATGCCGTGCACCATCGACGGGTCGAGGCCCATCACCCGCACGACTTCGCGCACGAACTCGCACCAACTGACGGCCCCCTGATTGGTCGTGTGGAACACCCCGGTGCGTTGGTCGACGGCCAAGCGGTGCAACATCGGAGCCAAGTCGCTCGTGAAGGTCGGGTGACCAACCTGATCGGTCACGAAAGACAACGAATCGCGTTCGCGGGCCAACTTGAAGACGGTCTTGACCATGTTGCCGCCGTGCAACCCGCACACCCACGAGGTTCGCGCCACCGCGGTTCGGGGATAGGCGAGCGCCGCGATCTCGCCCGCGAGTTTCGTCGTGCCGTACACACTCCGGGGGTTCGGGGCGTCGGTCTCGACGTACGGTCCGGTCTTCGTGCCGTCGAACACGTAATCGGTGCTCACGTGGACGACGTTGGCGCCGATGGCGTCGGCGGCCTCGACGATGTGCTCCACCGCCGTCCCGTTCACGAGCATCGCCTTGTCGGGTTCGCTCTCGCAGAGATCGACCGCCGTGAAGGCCGCCCCGTGGATGATCGCGTCCGGACGGATCTCGGCGAGCGCCTCGTGCACGGCGCTCCGAACGGTGATGTCGACCGTGTCGATGTCGATACCGACCGGTTCGTCACCGGCCTCGGCGACGACGCGCATCAGTTCGGTTCCGAGTTGGCCCTTCGACCCGGTGACGAGAATTCGCACGGCGGGCCCGTCACAGTCCGGCGCGGGTCTTGAGCGGTTCCCACCACGCGCGATTGTCGCGGTACCAAGCGACGGTCTCGGCCAGGGAATCCTCGAAGCTGCGCCCCATCTTCCAGCCGAGGGCCGTCACCTTGTCGATGTGTACCGAGTAGCGGCGGTCGTGACCGAGGCGATCGGCGACGGGGTTGATGAAGGATTCGTCGCGTCCGCACAGCTCGATCAAGCGATAGGTGATCTCGCGATTGGTCACCTCGTTGTGCGCGCCGATGTTGTAGATCTCGCCGACCGCGCCCTTGTGCAGAACCAGGTGAGCGGCGATGTTGTGATCCTCGACGTGGATCCAGTCGCGCACGTTGCCCCCGTCTCCGTAGAGCGGCACCTTCTTGCCGTCGAGCAGGTTGGTGGTGAACAACGGGATCAACTTCTCCGGGAACTGGTAGGGGCCGAAGTTGTTCGAGCAGCGGGTGACCACCACCGGCAATCCGTGGGTCGTCACGTACGACAGGGCGATGAGGTCGCTCGACGCCTTCGAAGCCGAATACGGCGATCGGGGTGTCAGGATGTCAGTCTCGGAGAACGACCCCACGTCGATGCTCCCGTACACCTCGTCGGTCGAGATGTGCAGGAAACGTTCGACCCCCACCTGGCGGGCCACGTCGCACATCACGTTGGTGCCGTAGGCGTTGGTGCGCACGAACGCGTAGGGATCGACGATCGATCGATCGACGTGGCTCTCGGCCGCGAAGTGGACGACCGCGTCGTGACCCTTCATGGAGGCCAGCACCGCGTCGGCGTCGCAGATGTCCCCCTGCACGAACCAGCACCGCTTGTCGTCGACCAGGTCGCGAATGCTCTCGAGGTTGCCCGCGTACGTGAGTTTGTCGAAAATCGTCACCTGGTCGTCGCTGTTCTTCAGCAACCAACGCACGTAATTCGATCCGATGAAACCGGCCGCGCCGGTGACGAAAAGTTTCATGTCAGGTCCTCATCGGCCAGTACGGGCGACGTCCGGACGGGATGTCGGCCCGCATCGGATTGGTGCGGTCGCGTTCGCTCATGATCGGTTCGGCCACTCCCCCGTCGGCGCCGATCACCGGATCGTTCCACGCCACACCCAACTCGTCGGCCGGGTTGTAGTACCCGTCGACGAGATAGGTCATCACCACGTCGGTCAACGCCGAGAACCCGTGTGCGACCCCGGGCGGGATGTACACACCCATGTGGTTCTCGCCGCTGATCTCGAGCATCTGGGTGGCCCCATCCGTCGGTCCGCCCTCGCGCAGGTCGTGAAGCACCACGCGAATGGTGCCCACCGGCGCGTACCAGTAGTCCGCCTGGTGCATGTGGTAGTGCAAACCGACCAAGGCACCTTTTTGTTTGTTCGAGCGGTTCCCCTGCAACATCTCGCGACCGTTCGGGAACCACTCACGTCGGTAGGTCTCGATGAAGAGACCCCGCTGATCACCGTGGATCGTGGGTTCGACCACCCACACTCCGTCGATCTTGTCGCTGGCCGTCACTTTGGGCATGGGTTCACTCCGTGTCGATCTGGCAATGGTCGCCCACCATCAAGCGCAACGCGCGGGGACGCTTCTGGGTGCGGGTGACTTCGGCTTCCTTGCCGATGAGGCTGTCCTCGAGGCGCGGAATGTCGACGATGCGACTGCGCTCCATGATCACGGAATGCTCGACCTCGCTGTTGGTCACCTCGCAGCCGTTTCCGATCGCGGTGAACGGACCGATGAAGCTGTCGGTGACGCGGGCGTCGCGGCCGATCACCAGCGGTCCGCGCAACGACGAGTTGCGCACCACGGCACCGGCTTCGATCACCACCCGACCGTCGATGCTCGACGCATCGTCGACCTCGCCGTCGATGCGCGGCTCGATGACCTCCAGGAGGAGACGATTCGCCTCCAACAGCGGCGTCAACTTGCCGGTGTCGATCCACCAACCGGTGAGCAGCTCGCAGCGCACACGGCGCCCTTGGTCGACGAGCCATTGGATGGCATCGGTGATCTCGAGTTCACCGCGCGGCGAGGGGGCGATGGCGCGCACCGCCTCGTTGATCGTCTTGTCGAAGAGATACACGCCCACCAGAGCCAGGTCGGTCGGCGGGTCGGCCGGCTTCTCGACGAGCCGCACCACGTTGCCCGCCGCATCGAGTTCGGCGATGCCGAAGCGGTGCGGATCGGGCACCTGCTTCAGGAGGATCTGGGCGGTCGGCGGCTCGCTGCTCTTGCGCGCCGTCTCGAAGGCGCGCACGAACGCCGCCAGATCCTGCTCGAGCAGATTGTCGCCGAGGTACATGACGAAGTCGTCATCACCGAGAAAGTCGGCGGCGATGAGCACGCAGTGGGCGAGACCGAGCGGTTGGTCCTGCGGGATGAAGGTGATGCGCGCGCCGAACTGCGACCCGTCCCCGAGCGCAGCCATCACCTCGGCGCGGGTGTCGCCGACGATCACCCCGATCTCCGTGATGCCCGCCGACACCATGGCCTCGATCCCGTAGAAGAGGATCGGCTTGTTGGCCACCGGCACCAGCTGCTTGGCGCTGGTGTGGGTGATGGGGCGCAGTCTCGTCCCGGCACCGCCGGCCAGAATCAGGGCTTTCATGTGGTCAGTTCCTCGCTGAGCAGGGGGTCGACCCGGGCCGACCCCTCCATTCTGCCAGAAGTCGACCTTTCATTCGGCCGGTGGCCCCGCCACCCCAGCGAAATACCCGAGGTAATTGGGGGCATCGGCCCCCAGAACCAGCACGTCCTTGCCGTCGATGGTCTCGGGCATCACCGGTAGCGCGTAGCGCGTCACGCCGTTGCCCGCCAATGGTTTGAGGTACTCGGCGGTCTCCACGAGATTGGTGCCGGGATCGACACGCAACGACGCGACGGCGGCGTCGACGAGCTCGCTCGCGCGAAGTGGATTCGCCGCCGTCTGGGCGATGGCCTTGCTGATGGCGGCCTGGACGAAGGCCTGCTGCCGACCGATACGCCCGAGGTCGGCGCGACCGTCGACCACCCACTCGCCGTCCTCGAACGTCTCGTAGTAGCGACTACGCGCGTACGCGAGGGACTGGATCGGGTCGAGGGTGAAACAACCCGCATCAGGAACGTTGAGCCCGACGTGTAGGTCGCGGGTCGGGTGATCGAAGCAGAGATCGACTCCGCCCAGGGCCGAGACGATCGACTTGAACGAGGTGAAGTTCACCTCGACGTAATGGTTCAGGGGGACGCCGAGACTTTGCTGAACCGTGGTGACGAGCACGTCGGCGCCGTACTGGAACGCGGTGTTGATGCGATTCTTGCCGTAGCCCGGGATGTCGACCCACAGATCGCGCGGGATCGACATCAAAGACGCCGTTCCCCTCTCGTTGTCGACGTGCAGGATCATCATGGTGTCGCTGCGTTGCCCGCCCGCGTCGTTGGTGTCGCCGATTCCCGAGTAATCGGGGCTGTTCGGGTCGACGCCCTCGCGGGTGTCGCTTCCGACCAGCAGGTAGTTGACGAACGGTCCGGAGGTGTCGGCGAGCATGCCGTTCAACTCGCCGACCCGCTCGACGTTGTTCTCCTGTTGCTTGGTCGCCACGAGCAATCCGACGGCCGTGAGCACCACGAAGACGAGGGCGACCGAGATGGTGTTGACGCGCGGCGCGATGGGTCGTCGACGACGGCGACGTGGAGCCCGCTCGTCGTTGGCCATGCGTCGAAACTATTCGCTCGCCTGCGTCGTCGCGGGTCATACCCGCGTGCCGTTCAGCGCAGATGAACGACGTCGCCGACGTCGTAACGATGAGACACCCCACACGAGTCGAGCACCACCAGACGCCCGTCGGATTCGACGTCGGTCGCACGACCCTCGACGGTCGTGCCATCGGCGAGTTCGACGCGCACCGCGCGCCCGATCGTGGCCAGTCGCTCGCGATACGTCGCGTGGCGCTCGTCCACTCCGAGCGCCAACACCCGGTCGAGTGACTCCAGCAACGCGGCCAGCACCGTCGTCGGGGTCACGCTCGTTCCCGACGACGGGTCCGCGACGAGACGGGCCGCACCCTCGGGCGCCCAGCCGACGTTCAGCCCGATACCCACCACCACGAACGCCGGACCGTCCGCGTCGATCGGTCCGGCCGTGGCCAGGATCCCGGCCAGCTTGCGATCCTCGACGAGAAGATCGTTCGGCCAATTTCAGACCGACCGACACCCCGGCCACCGCCGACGAGGCGTCCGCCGCGGCCAGCGCACAGGCCCGAACCAGGTCGTGCGGGTCCGCGC
>JBJTFY010000068.1:0-7865 GCA_046093625.1 Actinomycetota bacterium | reverse complement strand
GACGTAGCCGCCTTCGTCGCCGACTTGGCCGTCGACGGCGGTGACGTTGAGCGAGACCGCGGCCACTCCGCTGGCGGGCACGTTGCCGGTGCCGAGCACATGGAACGTGAGGGGTGCACCCCCTCCGGTGCCGTTGCCGATCTTGGTGGTGCCGACGCCGCCGGTGTTGTCGCGGGTGTCGGCCACACGGGCCGGCGTGACCGTGGTGAAGGTGTTGTTGGCCGCCACGGTGATCGTCTTCGAGGCGAACGTGTGTGGCGAGCCGACACCGTTGCTGGCGGTGACCGTGAAAGTGAAGATGCCACCCACGGTCGGTGTCCCGGCAATGGCACCGGTGTTCGCGTTGAGCGTGATACCGGTTGGGAGAGCCCCTGACGTGACGGCATATGTCGGCGTCGGAAAGCCGGTCGCCGTGAGTTGGTCCGAATACGGTGAGCCGGTCGTGCCGAATGCTACGAGGGTGGCGTCAGTGGGGGCCGGGGCGCGATTCACGGACACCGTGGTGCTCAGGTCGAGGGTTCCCGACCCGGTCGTCGCCCTGATGGTGATGGGAAAGGATCCGAAGGTGGTCGGGGTGCCCGAGATCGTTCCGGTCGAAGCGAGAGTCAGGCCCGCCGGAAGGGTGCCGCTGGCCAGAGAATACGTGGCGGAAGCGATGTTGCTGGCAACCGAATCCGAGTACGAGGTGTTCCACTGCCCAGTGGCGAGAGTCTGGTCGGTCCAAGAGGTGGGTGTCAGCGTGGTGTCGAAACGAGCAACTCCGATGCACCACCCCGAACCGTCCCAGGTGCGCGTCGCGGCGAAGATCCGCCCAGTGGAGTCGGCAACCAGTGCCCGAACCTCGTCGTCGGCATTGAGGCTGTTGACGCCGGCCCTCACGTAGCCCGGTGTGTCGGAGGAGTTGAAGTTGAGGTCGACGGAGCCGGAGGAAGTGAGGCGGTGGATGAAAAGCTGTGTGTTGTTGGTTGTCGCAGGGTCGTATCCGAAACCGCCCGCGACGATCTTGCCGTCCGACAGGGCTAGAACGTCGTAGGCGACTTGCGAATAGCCGACGAGTCCGGCGTCCAGGAATAGGAATCCGTCAGAATCGAAGGAGTTATCGAGATCCCCGTTTGACGTGAGACGTGCCACCACCATCGCGTTGGCGGATCCGTTGGTCGCGGAACCGGTCACGACAATCTTGCCGTCGCTTTGCAACGCGAGCGCATGTGCGTCGCCGACCAGCGCGGACATCGACGCTAGTCCGTCCGAATTGAAGGAGGTGTCCAAACTCCCGCTCGCGTTGATGGCGGCCACGGACATCCGGGCGCCCGATTTTCCGGCGACGAGGAAGGTTCCGTCGGGGCGTTTGACAACGTCGAGGTACTCGTCCCCGCTCTGGATGTCCACCACGACGTCTCCGTCGCCCCCGAATGAGGAGTCGAGGGATCCATTGGAGTTTATGCGCGCCATGTACAGGTCGTTGTTCGACAACGACGTGGACGTGACGCCGGTGATGACGACGTCTCCATCAGACAATTCGACCCCGGCGTACGCCAGGTCGTCGTTCGATGACGGGTCCAAGGTGAGGAGCCCCGTCCCGTTGAAGGTGGTGTCGAGAGAACCGGTGCTGGTCAGTCTCACGATCATGATGTCCTGTTTCGAGGTCAACACATTTTGACCGAAGCCGATCAGCATCAAGTCTCCGTCGCTCATGACCACGATGTCCTCCACTCGGCTGGAGGAGTACGTGCCGATGAAGTCGTTGATCACCCTCGTTCCGTCACTGTCGAAGGAAGTGTCGGGCAGGCCGGTCGACAGGGTTCGGTTCACGACCATGTGAAAGCCACTGTTGTAGTAGCCGGCCGTGAGTATCGAGCCATTGCTCAGCAACTCGATGTCCCGACCGAAACCTCCGGAGGCGCATTGGACTCCACCGGTGCCCCAGGAGGGACTCAGGCCGGGGTCCGCATCGGCGGGCGCAACTGCGAGTGTTCCAGTTCCCACGCACGCGACAACTGACGAGACGAGCAAACGTCGGAAATTCATGGGGTGCTCCCTTGTGGACGACATCACGCTAGTCAGACGGCGTGGACGCCTCGGACAGCGATGCGTCGAGGTACGGGTAACTTTCGGTCAAGGAGTGGTCAACGACTCGACGGCCCGGGCGACGGCCAGCACCACATCCTCGCGTCCGGGTCGACCCACGATCTGCAGGCCGATGGGGAGGCCGGTATCCGGCCCGGTTGCGAACCGACCGCAGGGGACCGAGACGATCGGCAGTGGTGACGCCAGGTTCCACACCGAGGTCATGTCCTCGCTGTGCACCAGTCCGTCGTCGTGGATCGTCTGGCGTAACCGGTTGCCGGCCTTGTCGGCCGGACCGGGGGCGCGCGACATCGTGGGGCAGATGATGACGTCGTGATCGTGGAGGGCAGCGGTGGCGCGATGCCAGAACGAGGAGCGTTCGACGTCCATCCGTTTCACGTCCACCGCGGTGAACGAGCGACCCAGTTCGATCAGCCACAGCACGTCGGGGTCCATCACGTCGGCGTGCTCGTCGGCGATGTCACCGTAGAAGCCGGCCATGAACACGCCCCACATCTCGAGCCACAGTGCGTTGTCTCGCTCGGTGAATCCGGGATCGACGCGCTCGACCGCCACCCCGGGACCGCGCAGTGCTCCGGCGGCGTTCTCGACCGCCGCGGCAACCTGGGGATCAACGGCCCAACATCCGAGGTCGACCGACAGAGCCGCGCGCAAACCGGACAACGGGGGTTCGACCTTGGACAATGGTGCGTGAACCGCGTAGGGGTCACGTAGCGACGGACCCTGCGTTGCCAGCAGGAACTCCCAGGCGTCGTCCACGGTGCGTGCGAGGGGTCCGTGATGCGACAGCAGATCGAACAATCCGGGTAGAGCGGTCATCGGAATTCGCCCGAGCGACGGCTTGAGGCCGACGATGCCGCACCAGGCCGCCGGGATGCGCACCGACCCACCCCTGTCGCTACCCTCGGCCAGAGCGACGCACCCACTCGCTACCGCGGCTGCCGAGCCACCACTCGAGCCACCCGGTGTGCGCGTGGGGTCGTGGGGGTTGCGCGTCACGCCCCACAGTGGATTGTCGGTGATACCCGCGTGGGCGAACTCGGGGGTGTTCGTGCTGCCGACGATGATCGCACCGGCGTCGAGCAACGACTGCACGACGGCATCGGTGTGGCGCGCGACGTTGTCGCGCAACGTGACCGAGCCGGACGTGGAAAGGTGACCGATCCACGACGACGTGTCCTTGATGGCCACCGGAATTCCGGCCAGACCGCCACGCCTGACGTCGACGTGTCGCGCGCGTTCCAACGCCTCGTCGGCCCACACCGCCACGAAGCAGTTCAGTTCCGGTTGCACCTCTTCGATGCGTCGCAGGCACGCTTCCACCAACTCGACGGCGGATACTTCTCCGTTCCGTAGCAGTTCCCGTTGACGGGCGACCGTGGTGTGGCTCGGCCCCAACACGGATCAGCCGTTGATGAGGTCGGCGTAGCGGGGGAGCACCGGGGCCGGTCCGCTCACGAGGAACGTAGTGATGCAGGTCTCCTTCCACATGGCCAGTTCGTCCTTGATCTTGGCCGGCGGACCGACCAAGGCCACGTCCTCCACCATCTTCAACGGGATGGCGGCGGCGGCTTCGGCCTTCTTGCCCTCGAGGTACAGCTCTTGCACCTTGGTGGCCACGTCCTCGTATCCCATGCGGGCGAACACCTCGAAGTGGAAGTTCGCACCCTTGGCTCCCATGCCACCGGCGTACAACGCCAGGAACGGACGCACCATGTCGGCGCACTTCTCGGCGTCGTCACCCTCGATCATCATCACCGTCGAGGCCACCTCGAAACGGTCGGCCTTTCCGGCCTCACCGGCCTTGGCGAAGCCCTCGTTCAGACACTTGCGGTAGAAGGCGTCCTCCTTCGGTGCGAAGAAGAGGGGCAACCAGCCGTCGCAGATCTCGGCCGACAGGGCCACGTTCTTCGGGCCTTCGGCGGCGAGGAAGATGGGAATGTCGCGCCGCAACGGGTGCACCGTGGGCTTCAGAGCCTTGCCCAGACCCGCGCCGTCGGCCCCCGTGTAGGGGAGGTCGTAGAACGCACCGTGATTCTCGACCGGCTTCTCGCGAGCCAACACCTGGCGGACGATGTCGATGTATTCGCGAGTGCGGGCCAAGGGCTTTCCGTACGCCTGTCCGTACCAGCCCTCCACGACCTGGGGTCCGCTGGCGCCGAGGCCCAGGATGAAACGCCCGTTGGAGAGATGGTCGAGCGTGATGGCGGCCATGGCCGCCGCCGTCGGTGTGCGGGCGCTCATCTGCATGATTGCGGTACCCAATCGAACGTTGGTGGTGTTGGCACCCCACCACGCCAGCGGTGTGAGCGCGTCGCTGCCGTACGCCTCGGCGGTCCAGATGGAGTCGAAGCCCAGACGATCGGCCTCTTTCACTGCGTCGAATGCGCCGGCGGGAGGTCCGGCAGACCAGTAGCCGGTGTTGTAGCCGAGTTTCATGGTCTTGGTTGCGCTCATGTCCTCACGCTAGATCGTGGAACGAAGAACCTCCGGATCGGATCAGGACGGATCGAACAAGATCGGCAGTTCCTCGGGTCCGAAGATCGCCACGGTCGAGGGCTTCCAGGTGACCTCACCGTCGATGCGCAGCTTCTTCATTCTCTGCGCCATCAACGGCAGAGCCTCCTGTTGCTCGGCTCGCGCCAAGGCGGCTCCCAAGCAGTAGTGGATGCCCGAACCGAACGTCATCTGCGGCTGACCGGCGGGTTCGCGGGTGATGTCGAAAGTGTCGGGTTCGGCGAACACCGCCTCATCGCGGTTCGCCAACGCGAGTGCCGGGGTGACGAGGGTTCCCTTGGGAAACAGAATTCCCTTGTACTCGATGTCCTCGCTGGCGAATCGTCCGGTCGCCCGCACTGCCCCGAAGTAGCGCATCGTCTCCTCGACGGCCTTGGGTGCGAGTTCGGGCCGATCGGCCAGCAGATCCCACTGGTCGGGGTACTCGGCGAACAATGCGATCGAGCACCCGAGTTGGTTGCGCGTGGTGTCGGTGCCTCCCACGATCACGGCCTGCACCATCATGACGAGTTCGATCTCGCTCAACTTGTCGCCGGCCTCCTCGGCGGCGATCAGACTCGTGATCAAGTCGTCGGCCGGCTTGTTGCGACGATCGGCGATGAGGTCGAGCGTGTAAGCCTCGAGCTCGTCTTGAGCAGCGAAGATTTCGGTCAATTCGTCCGAACTGGTGACGTTGAAGATGTTGAGAACCTGCTCGGCGAGGCGGCTGAACAGTTGCCAGTCCTCCTTCGGGGCCCCGAGAAGTTCGCAGATGATCGGGATCGGGTACGGGTCGCAGACGTCGGCGGCCAGTTCGCATCGACCGATGGGCGCGACCGGGTCGAGAAGCGAGTTCATCACGTCTCGCATGAAGGGACGAAGGCGGTCGGCAGAGCGGGGCGAGAAGGACGGGGCGACGAGGCGGCGCAGACGGGTGTGGACATCGCCCTCGGCCGACAGAATCGATTCACGTCGACGCTCCTCGAGACGGGGGTCGTTCACGCCGAAGGCCGAAGCGGCGAGTGCGGCGGCACTGTGCCAACGTTTGTCGCGCAGGATCGCGACACAGTCCTCGTAGCTCAGGATCGGGTAGGCGAACACTCCCTTGGCGAACCAGGACTCCTTGGCGATCGAGCCGAGCATGTCGCGATGCTCGCGGGCATCGGCGAAGTCGAAGGTGACAGCGGGCAACTCGAGTTCGCCGATGGGGGTGACCATGGTCGAGACCCTAATGTGCCGGTCATGACGGCCATCCAACTGGCGACCCGTGACGACCTTCCTCGCCTCACCGAGACGTTGGCGCGGGCGTTCCACGACGATCCGGTGGTCACGCACCTACAGGGCGGTCGGTATCACCATCTTCGCGCGCGAATGGGCTTCGAGATGTTGGGCCGGAACATGCTCGACCATGGCCGGGTGTTGCGAACCGGCGGTTTCGAGGCGGCGGCCCTGTGGGCGCGGCCCGGACACTGGCGCATGCCCGTCGGGTCGATCGTGCGCACCCTCCATCTGTCCCTCGGGGCCTATCGGACGGGGATCTTCCGGGCTCTCGCATGGCTGAGTCGGGTCGAGAAGGTGCACCCGACCGAACCCCACTATTACCTCGAGGTGCTGGGCACCGATCCGATCCATCAAGGCCGAGGTTGGGGATCGCGGCTGGTGCAGCCGATGCTCGACGTCGCCGATGACGAACGGGTCGGTGCGTATCTGGAGTCGTCGAAGCAGTCGAACGTGCCGTACTACCGCCGGTTCGGGTTCGAGGTCGTGAGAGAGATCACCCATCCGACGGCACCCCCGGTGTGGACCAAGTGGCGGGACCCGCGATAGGGGTCGACCGCCCCTGACGGGTCGGGGGCGACGTTCACTAAGGTTGACCCATGAAGACGTATCGCAATTTCATCGACGGCCAATACCGTGACGCGTCCGACGGTCGCACGCTCGACGTGGTGAACCCGGCTACCGGCGAGGCGTACGCCACCGCTCCACTGTCGTCGTCGGCCGACGTCGATCTCGCGATGCAGGCCGCGGCCACGGCCTTCGAGGGCTGGCGCGAGACGACCCCCAAGGACCGCTCGTTGGCATTGTTCCGAATCGCCGATGCCATCGAAGCCCGCGCCGAGGAGTTCATCGCCCTCGAATCCGAGAACTGCGGCAAGCCGATCGGGATCACCCGTTCCGAGGAGATTCCCCCCATGGTGGACCACGTGCGCTTCTTCGCCACCGCAGCCCGACACCTCGAAGGCAAGAGTGCCGGCGAGTACGTGCCGAACATGACGAGCTACATCCGGCGCGAGCCGATCGGTGTGTGCGCCCAGGTGGCGCCGTGGAACTACCCGATGATGATGGCGGTCTGGAAGTTCGCCCCGGCGATCGCTGCCGGCAACACCGTCGTGTTGAAGCCCTCCGACACCACGCCGGTCACCACCACCTTGTTGGCCGAGATCTGCGCCGAGTTCCTCCCGCCGGGAGTGATGAACGTTGTGTGTGGTGACCGTGACACCGGCCGCGCCATGGTGGTGCACGACACCCCGTCTCTGGTCAGCGTCACCGGCTCGGTGCGAGCGGGTATGGAGGTGGCCGAAGCGGCGGCGAAGTCCCTGAAGCGCGTGCACCTGGAACTGGGCGGCAAGGCGCCGGTGGTGGTGTTCGACGATGCCGACGTCGCGGCGGCCGCCGAGGGCATCGCGATGGCCGGCTATTTCAACGCCGGACAGGACTGCACGGCGGCGACCCGCGTGTTGTGCGCGCCGGGGGTCTACAAGGACTTCGTGGCGGCCCTGACCGAACAGGCCAAAGCCACCCAGTGCGGAATGCCCGACGACGACGTGTTGTTCGGCCCGGTGAACAATCCCAACCAGATGGCCCGGGTGTCGGGGTTCTTCGATCGGCTGCCGTCACACGCCCAGGTGAACGCCGGCGGGGCGCGTCAGGCAACGAGCGGCTTTTTCTTCCCGCCGACGGTGGTGAGCGATCTGCGGCAGAACGACGAGATGATCCAGAGCGAGATCTTCGGACCGGTCATCACCGTTCAGCAGTTCGCCGACGAGGACGAGGCGGTGCGTCTGGCCAACGGAGTCGAGTACGGATTGGCGTCGAGCGTGTGGACGAAGGACTTCGGTCGTGCCATGCGCATGACCAAGCGCCTCGACTTCGGTTGTGTGTGGATCAACACCCACATCCCGCTCGTTGCCGAGATGCCTCATGGCGGTTACAAGAAGTCCGGATACGGCAAGGACCTCAGTGCTTACGCCCTCGACGACTACACCCGGATCAAGCACGTG
>JBJTFY010000067.1:0-2123 GCA_046093625.1 Actinomycetota bacterium | reverse complement strand
GTGTCCCTTGGGTTGCTGGCAGAGTCGGCCATCCGACTAGCGAGACCAATCGGGATTGTCACGCGCGGTTGAACGACACCGAGCCGGGCGAACTCATCGTGGGGGACGCCGGGGAACAGTTGCGCCACCTGCGCGGCGACGAGCGGAGTCATGATGGAGTTCGACAACCGTCACTTCTGGATGCGCCTCAAGAACCTGGTCGGCAGTCACTTCGCCAACTATCAGGAGGCCTGGCAGGCCAACCGACTCATCGCCAAGGGCATGATCCAGCCGGTGTTGAGCCAGTGCTTCAGCCTCGACCAGACGGGCGAGGCCGCGTTCCAGGTGCACAACAACATGCACGAGGGGAAACTCGCGGTGTTGTGCCTCGCGCCATCCGAGGGTCTCGGCGTCACCGACCCCGAACTGCGGGCCAAGGTCGGCGAAGCCAACATCTCCCGGTTCCGTCGGGCGTGACGCCCGCACTTAGGCTGGTCCCATGATCCTCACCGAAATCGATCACGTCGCCATCGCCGTCAACGACCTCGAAGCCGCCATCGACTACTACCAGCGGGCCTTCGGCGCCGAGGTCGATCATCGCGAGGTCGTCGAGAGCGACGGCGTCGAGGAGGCCCTGCTGAAGGTCGCCGAGAGCTACGTGCAATTGCTCACCCCCACGCGTCCCGACAGTCCGGTGGCCAAGGCCATCGAGAAGCGCGGTGAGGGTCTGCACCACATCGGCTATCGCGTCGCCGACTGCGGTGCTGCTCTGGCCGCCATGATCGCCGCCGGCGCCAAGCCGATCGACCAGGCTCCGCGACCCGGTAGTCGCGGAACCACCGTCGCGTTCATCCACCCCAAAGGCAGTTTCGGAACTCTGATCGAACTCGTCCAGGAGTGAATCGGGACGAGTCAGTTGGCCTGTAGCAACAGGCCCTTCAGGTATTCGCTCTCGGGATAGGACAAAAGCACGGGGTGGTCGACGGGTTGTCCGAGTCGCTGCACGATGCTCAGTGACCGCTTCGCGTCGAGGGCGGCGCCAGCGACGATCTTCTGGAAGAGGTCGGCGCTCACGGCTCCCGAACACGAGAAGGTGAGCAAGCGCCCGCCCGGGGCCAGCAACTTGGCTCCCAACAGGTTCACGTCTTTGTAGGCGCGCGACGCCCGGTCGAGGTTCTTCTGCGTGGGTGCGAACTTCGGGGGGTCCAGGATGATCAGGTCGAACTGGGCCCGTCGGTCGCGCAGGTGGCGCAACTGTTCCCCGGCGTCCCCCACGATGAGTTCGCCCGGCTCGGTGTCGTTCAACCGCGCGTTCAGCCGGGTGAGTTCGAGCGAGGGCGCCGACGAGTCGATCGTCGTGACGCTCTCCGCACCGTTGCGCGCGGCGATGACGCTGAACGAACCCGTGTACCCGAAGACGTTCAACACCCTCGCGCCCGGGCTGAGTTGGGGGATCAGGGCGCGCGCGCCACGCTGGTCGATGTAAAAGCCGGTCTTGTGTCCGCTCTCCACGTCGACGGCGAACACGAATCCGTTCTCTCGCGCGTGGACCTCGGGCGGCAGAGTCCCGCGGGCCACGCCGACACGCTCGTCGAGGCCTTCCCGTCGACGATCGTCGCCGTCCGAGCGTTCGTACACGCAGCGCACACCCGGGAGTCCGGCCAGCACGTCGACGACGACGTCACGGAAGCGCTCCACGCCGACCGTGGTGATCTGCACGACCACGACGTCGCCGTATCGGTCGACGACGAGACCGGGCAAGCCGTCGGCGTCGCCGAACACCAGTCGAGCCGTCGACTCCAGACCGGGATACCCCTGACGACGCTCCACCGAACGACCCACGAGTGCGGCGACGAAAGCATCGTCGACCACCGTGCCGGGTTCGAATGACCACATGCGCGCGCGAATGGTCGAGAACGGACTGTACGACGCGAGTCCGAGTTGCTCGCCCGACGCGGACACCACGGCGACGGTGTCACCGGGTTGCGGATCGTTGGTGACGTGACTGACGCCGCCACTCATGATCCACGGGTGTCGGCGACGCACGGGTCCGTCGCGGTCGGCCTTGAGGTAGAGGGTCGACGCGGGTGAGGTGCTCATGCGAACACGGTACGTCGTCCGTCGCGTCTTGAAGGGTTCTTGAC
>JBJTFY010000066.1:0-3064 GCA_046093625.1 Actinomycetota bacterium | reverse complement strand
GTACAAACCGTGGCCGGTGCTCCTCGGTATCACCATCGCCACGGGAGTCACGCACGCGATCAGCGTGGGAATCGGTGCGGTCGTCGGCGCGCGCATACCGACCGACACCATCGCGATCATCGCGGGAGTGGCCTTCTTGGCGTTCGCCGGTTGGACGTTGCGCGGGGACTCGCTGGACGACGACGAGGTGGACCGTGCGGACACCGGGACTCGCAACGCGGTGGTCGCGGCCAGCATCGCGTTCTTCCTGGCCGAGCTCGGCGACAAGACCATGTTGGCGACCATCACCTTGGCCACCCAGGAAGGCGTGGTCGGCACGTGGCTCGGCTCGACTCTGGGCATGGTGGCCGCCGACGCCCTGGCGATCCTCGTCGGCCACCACCTCGGCGCACGGCTACCCGAGCGAATCATCCGATACGGAGCGTCGTTGCTGTTCGTGATCTTCGGGATCCTCCTGATCCTCGAAGGTGTGTGAACGTCAGCCGAGCAGGTCTTCGGCGGCCTGACGCACTTGCCAGTCGCGATCCTCGAGCCCGCGCTTGAGTGCGGCGTCGACTTCTGGTCCGTCGAAGGGGGCGAGTGCCAACATCGCGCGTCGTCGGATCGCCGGCTTGTCTTCGCACGCGGTCAGGATCGCGGGGAGGGCGCGCTCGTCGCCGATGGCACCGAGAGCGGCCACCGCGGCCTCGCGCACGAGCGATTCGGCGTGAGTGGTGGACATCGCGATCAGACGCTCGAGAACCGGGTCGGAGATCGCTTCGTGTTCGCCGCACGACCAGGCGGCCATCTCGACGACCATCGGATCCTCGTCGTCGAGCAGTGGCAGCAGGTCGAATTCCGGGAAGGTCGCGGCCAACTCGGCCACGCGCTTGCGCACGCGGGCGTCGGGATCGGTGCGGAAGCGCCGCAGGGTGGCGACGTCGAGCTTGTCCATTCGCGACAGCGCACCGAGGGCGACGTCGCGCACCATCGCCACCTCGTGTTCGAGCGCGTTGAGCACCGTGTCGATGTCGCCGGTATGGCCGGCGAGCACCACCTGGCGACGAAGTTCGGCGTGGAAAGGTGACTCGGGTGTATTCACAAGCGATTCAAGAAGTTCGTGACGATCCAGGCGACGGAAATCGAAACGACGATGGCCGCCGTGATTCCCCCGAAGATTGCTATCGCACCGAGGCCCATGGTTTCAAGGGTTTTCTTGCGGCCCGAGGGGGGGATGTCGAGTGTGGAACCCCCGAACCCGGTCGCGGGTCCGGAGCCGCGTGGTGAACCCGGCCGGGGTCTGGCAGGCTTGCGCCACGCGACGAGCAGCAAGGCCCCCAGGGCCAGACCGGCCACCAGGGCGGCGCGAACGGAGATCTCGGTGACGGACACTCGACAGGAAACGGTAGTCGGCGGCTCCGGCCGGGGTCCGTCGGCCCGGTCTCAGGTGTGGGCCATTCCGGCGATGACCTTGGCGTTCGTGGTGAGCCTCGCGGTGTTGGTGGCCACGGTGTGGCCCATCCAGCGTTACGAGACCGCACCCGGCGCGGCCGATCTCGTGAGTCCGCGCCTCACGATCTCCGGGGTCGAGTCGTTCCCGCCCCGTGACGGCGTGCGATTCGTGACGGCATTGGGCGGCGAGTTGACCGCGTTGCAATCGTTCATGGGCTGGGTCGACCCGTACGTGAACGTGCTCACGTGCGAGGAGCGATTCGGAGATTGCACGCCGACGCAGAATCGTGAGATGCAACTCGGCGCGATGTCCACGGCCAAGGAGATCGCGGGTTTCGTCGCGGCGTCGTATCTCGGGCTCGACGCGACGTTCGACGAAGGTCCGGCCCAGGTGGCCGGATTCGACCCGACTCTGTGTGACGACACTGCTCCGGCGCGGCGCGCGTGTCGCGTGCTGGAGGTCGGGGACGTCATCGAATCGGTCGACCTCGGCGATGGTCCGGTGTCGATCGACGTGGTGTCGAAGATCTCGAGCACACTCGCCGGGGCCGCCCCGGGTGACATCGCCACCCTCGAGGTGCGCGGTCTCGACGGCGCGACCCGCACCGTGGAGGTCGAGTTGATCGCCAGTCCCGACGACCCGCAGCGAACCATCGTCGGATTCTCGGCGCGCGACACGCGCACCGTGGCGCTTCCTTTCGCCGTCGACATCGACACCGATCGCATCGGTGGCCCGAGCGCCGGACTCTCGTTCACCTTGGCCCTGATCGACCAACTCACCCCGGGGGAACTGACCCCCCGCGACGGGGTGGCCGTGACGGGCACGATCTCCGAGGACGGCACGGTCGGGGCCATCGGGGCGCTCGTCCAGAAGTCCATCGCGGTGAAGCGGTCCGGGGCCCGGTACTTCCTGGTTCCGACCGCCCAGGGCGACGACGAGATCGCGGCGGCTCGGGCTGCGGTCGGTGATGCGGTCGAGATCGTGCCGGTGTCGACCCTCGACGAGGCCGTAGCCGCATTGGTCGAGCGCGGCGGGGTTCTGCCCCGTCGGGCCGCCTGAGTGCGACATCACCCCAGCGCACGAGGGTGGTCGGGGGACCGGCGGGCACACCGAAAGCCCTGATTGCCACCCCTTTTCCACAGGGTTTTCGTACTATCCCTTCGATGGCTATCTCGTTTTCGCGCCCCGACCCGTCGTCGCCCACCGCCGTGGCCGGCGCGACGTTCCCCTCCGCCCGCCGTGGTTTCGACCAGAACGAGGTCCGTGACTTCCTCCGGATGGTGTCGGCCGAGTTGTCGCGCCTGCAGGAGCGGGTCCTTTTCCTCGAACGCGAACTGGCAAATGCCCAGCATGGAGCACCAATCACCCCCGCCGAACTCGATGAGGACGCCGTCGCGGAGATGTTGGGCGAGGAGACGTTGCGCATCGTCCAGACCGCTCGGGAGGCCGCGGCCAAGATCAAGGTCCGCGCCGACGAGACCGCCAGCCGTCTGATTCGAGAGGCGACCGACGAAGCCGCTCGAATCCGCGAGGACGCCGACCTTGAATCTGCCCGTCGCCGCCAGGACGCCTCGTCGGACGCCGAGTCCGAGATCTTGATGGCCAAGCAGCAGGGCCGCGACATGGTGAACG
>JBJTFY010000065.1:0-7567 GCA_046093625.1 Actinomycetota bacterium | reverse complement strand
GTGGTGGTGCGCGACGGCGAGCGCCGGATGATCGGCCCGTTCGACGTCGAGTTCATCCCGGTCACGCACTCGGTTCCGCACGCGTTCGCCATCGCCGTGCACACTCCCCAGGGCGTGATCCTGCACTCGGGCGACTTCAAGCTCGACCTGACTCCGGTCGACGGACGTCGCACCGATCTGGCCCGCATCGGCGCCATCGCCGACACCGAGGGCGTTCGTCTGCTGCTGTGCGACTCGACGAACGCCGAGGAACACGGACACGCGCCCAGCGAGACGAGCATCGGAGCGGTGCTGCGGTCGTTGTTCCACGAGCATCGCGGTCGCCGCATCATCACGGCGTCGTTCGCGAGTCACATTCACCGGGTGCAACAGATCATCGACGCGGCGGTCGACACCGGTCGCAAGGTGGCCACCGTGGGTCGTTCGATGCAGAAGAACGTCCGGATGGCCCGCGACCTCGGCGTGTTGCGGGTGTCCGACGACGTCCTGATCGACATCGAACAGGCGGCCGACTTCCCGCCCCACAAGGTGTGTGTCATCTCGACGGGCAGCCAGGGCGAACCCATGTCGGCCCTGTCCTTGATGGCCCGTGGCGACAGCAAGTTGCTCAAAGTCGGCGAGCACGACACCGTGATCCTGTCGAGTCACGCCATTCCGGGCAACGAGTTCAACGTGTCGCGGGTGATCGACGGGCTCCTGCGGGCCGGTGCCGAGGTGGTGCACTCCGGGGTCGCCGACGTGCACGCCACCGGGCACGCCCAGGCCGACGAGCTCAAGATGTATCTGTCGATCGTGAAACCCGACTGGTTCGTCCCGGTGCACGGCGAGTACCGCCATCTCGTCGCCCACGCGAAGCTGGGCGAGTTGATGGGCGTGCGACGGGATCACATCTTGTTGTGTGAGGACGGCGACGTCCTCGAGCTGTCCGACGACGGATTGATCGCCTCGGGACGCGTTCCGGCCGGGATGCTCTACGTCGACGGAATCGTCGGTGACGTCGGACAGGGAGTGCTCCGCGATCGTCGGGTGCTCGCCGAGGAGGGGGTCGTGGTCGTCATCGTCACGGTCGACACCGCCACCGGCAAGGTGTTGACCGGTCCCGAGATCATCACCCGGGGATGGGTCTACGCCCCCGAGGCCGAGGACCTCCTGGACGAGGCCTGCGAGGCGGTGGCGACGGCCGTCGAGAAGGCCTTGGCCGAAGGAGTGCGCGACCCCGAGGGCCTGGAAAAAGACGTGCGTCGTGCCGCGGGTCGATTCGTGTCGGAGCGCACCAAGCGTCGGCCGATGATCGTCCCGGTCGTCATGGAGGTCTGACGAGGTGTGGCGCGGGCGATCGTTTCTCGTCGCTCTGGTCGTCGCGACGACCTCTCTGGTCGTGGCGTGTTCGGGGGACTCGACCGCTGAACCGCCGCCCTTGCGGGTCGATCTGGTGGATGCTGCGCTCGCCGCACTCGAGGACCGGTTGGGGGAGGACGTGGCCTTTTTCGAGGTCAATGCGACGGCCCAGGTCGTGAACCTCTTCGTCGCGGTCGAGGGCACGTCCGTGGTCCAGTACATCTACGACGGAGAGTCCTTGGTCGGCCCGACCGAGCCGCAGGCGGCCACCGGCACCATGTTCGAGCGGGGACTGGTGAACTTCGACGATGACGTGCTCGCCCCGGTGTTGGGCGAGTTGCCCGAGAGTCGACCGACGATGTTCGTGATCACCGGGGCGGGCACCGACCCCGTGGCCCTGCGCGTGGAGTATCGCGTTCTGATGCGTTCCAGCAAGGGCGGCGAACTGGCCGTCATGGTGGACTCCGGCGGCGCGATCGTGGGTACCGACGCCGAATAAGTGCAGGTAGCGGGGACAAACCCCGCGCGGGTATGCCCGAACATACATACCCCTCTTTGTTAGCGTTTCGAACGATGGCCTCCACCAAACCGACACGTTCGTCGCCCAAGTCCCCGCGGGGCGGGGCGGCCGTGGAGACCCCGCCCGCGGGGACCCGCAAGTCGGCCAGCGGGCGCGGGGAGGTGCGCGAGGCCCTGTCGGGTCGGGAAAACGAACTGTCGGCCATCGCCTTTTTCGTGCTCGGGGTGCTGATCGGTCTGGCCGTGTACGCGCGACTGGCCGGTCCGGTGGGCCGCGGTGCCGACACCGCCCTCGGGTGTGTCATGGGTTTGGCCCGCTACGCCTTGCCGCTGATCTCGGTGGCCGTCGGCGTGGCCTTGCTGCGCGGCGAGCAAGCCCCGAGCCGCATGAAACTCATGTTGGGCTGGGGCGGCATGGTGCTGGCCTCGCTCGGGCTGTTGCACATCCTGCGTGGACCCGATGGTTACACCGGAGTCGACGAATTGGGTGGCGCGGGCGGTTGGTTCGGCGCGGCGACGGGGCACACGCTCACGATGCTGATCGGCGCCATCGGTGCGTCGCGGGTGTTCGTGGCGCTCGCCCTCGGGTCGTTGTTGTTGATCACGAACATGAGTCTGAAAGCGATGGGCACCGAAGCGGGCTCGGCGGTCGCGTGCTTGTTCGGTGGTATCGGGTCGAGCCTGCGCCAGGTCATGGCTCCGCGCGTGCGCGACACCGACGACGACATCGCTCACGACGACGACACCTATGACGACGGGGTCGACGACCACGAGACGAACGGTTTCGACCCGGGCCTCGACGAACCACACGACGACGTGTCCGACGTGTCGATGGTCGACGAACCCGAGGTCGACGAACCCGATGTCGACGAACCCGATGTCGACGAGCCGGCCCCCGAGAAGCGGCGCCGGGTCGCGAAGAAGCAACCCGATGCGACCCAAGGTCGCCTCGACACGCCGTTGCCCCGACCGAGTGAGTGGGTGCTGCCTCCGGCCAACCTGCTCGGTCGTTCGGGCAAGCAGGCCATCGACGACCACGAGATCGGCGAGCGCGGACGTCTGCTCGAGGAGTCGTTGCGTTCGCACGGGGTCGAGGTGACGTTGAAGGGTCGCACCGTCGGGCCGACCGTCACGCGCTACGAACTCGAACTGCACCCCGGCGTGAAGGTGGCCCGGGTCACGAGTCTGCAGAAGGACATCGCGTACGCAATGGCCGCCACCGACGTGCGCATCCTCGCGCCGATCCCCGGCGAGTCACTCATCGGAATCGAAGTGCCCAACCGTTCGCGCCAGTTGGTGTCGCTCGGAGACCTCATGGGTTCGGCCGAGGCCAAGTTGGCCACGCACCCCCTCGACGTCGCGATCGGCAAGGACATCGCCGGTCGCTCGGTGTTCTTGAACCTGGCCACCACGCCGCACCTGCTGATCGCGGGCGCCACCGGCGCGGGAAAGTCGAGCGGCATCAACTGCATCATCACCTCGCTCCTGATGCGTTCGACCCCCGACAAGGTGCGCCTGATCCTGATCGACCCGAAGCAGGTCGAGATGGGGCAATACGCGCGTTTGCCCCACCTGCTCACCCAGCCGGTCACGAACCCCCGCAAGGCGGCCAACGCGCTGGCGTGGGCGGTGCGCGAGATGGAGCGTCGCTACGACCTTCT
Organism: Actinomycetota bacterium; assembly: GCA_046093625.1. Taxonomy (GTDB): domain Bacteria; phylum Actinomycetota; class Acidimicrobiia; order Acidimicrobiales; family Ilumatobacteraceae; genus Casp-actino8. The sequence continues at coordinate 4,049 of JBJTFY010000065.1, read as the reverse complement.
TTTCGAGATGGGCTACCGCGACATCACCGGATACAACGCGGCGTTCGACCGCGGTGAGATCAAGGCCGAGAAGGGCTCCGACACCGAAGCCGAGCGCATGTTCTTCATCGTCGTGGTGGTCGACGAGTTGAACGACCTCATGATGGTGGCGGCTCGCGACGTCGAAGAGAGCATCACACGCATCGCCCAGAAGGCCCGAGCCGTGGGTATCCACCTGATCGTGGCGACCCAACGTCCGTCGGTGAACGTGATCACCGGGGTGATCAAAGCCAACGTGCCCGCTCGCGCCGCGTACTCGGTGTCGAGTCAGACCGACAGTCGTGTGATCCTCGACCAGATCGGTGCCGAGAAGTTGGTCGGCAAAGGCGACATGTTGCTGCTGCCCGGCAATTCCTCGGTCGCCCAGCGAATCCAGGGGTGCTGGGTCGAGGAGGACGAGGTGCGCAAGGTGGTGGCCCACTGGCGCAAGCAGGCGCCCGAGGTGACCTACGTGAAGGGGGTCGAGGGTGACGAGGCGGCGAGCGCCGCGTCGACCGGTGCCTCGATCACCGAGAGTTTCGGCGAGGACGACGACGACGAGACGCTGGTGAAGGCGGCCATGGAATTGGTGGTCCGGAGCAAACTCGGATCGACGTCGATGCTCCAGAGCAAACTCAAGATCGGCTTCTCTCGGGCCCGTCGCATCATGGACCTGCTCGAGGAGCGGGGGATCGTGGGTCCGAGCACCGGGAGCAAGGCCCGTGAGGTGCTCATGACGGTCGAGGAGTTCGAGGCCCTCGGCTGAATCGACGGCCCGATCGGCGTGGCATGATCGGGTCATGACGAACACGGGGGAATTCATCGAAGTCGCCTCGGGGTTGAAGTTCCCCGAAGGTCCGATCGCCATGGCGGACGGGAGCGTGATCCTGGTCGAGATGTTCGGCCCGCGTCTCACGCGCGTTCGCCCCGACGGCACCAAGCAGACCATCGCCGAGATCGCCGGCGGTCCGAACGGAGCGGCCATCGGACCCGACGGGGCCCTGTACCTGTGCAACAACGGGGGTTGTTTCAGCGAGGTCGACTTCGGCGGTCTCTGCTTCCCGGGACCGTACGATCCGGCGCGCTACATCGGCGGCCGCATCCAACGGGTCGATCTGGAAACCGGTGCGGTGCGCGACTTGTACACCTCGTGCGACGGTCGCCCGTTGCGGGCTCCGAACGACCTGGTGTTCGACACCAATGGTGGCTTCTACTTCACCGATCACGGCATTCGCGATCTCGGTGCTCGCACGGCCGACCTGACCGGCATCTACTACGCCAAGGCCGACGGTTCGTCGATCGTCGAAGTCGACTTCCCGGCCGAGGGACCCAACGGCATCGGCCTGTCGCCCGACGGCAAGAAGGTGTACTGGGCCGAGACCCACACGGGTCGGGTGTTCCAGCGCGACATCGTCGCCCCCGGAAGCCTGTCGCCGACGATGCCGGGCGACACCAGCGCCGTGTTGTGTGGTCTCCCCGGATTGCAGTTACTCGACTCGCTCGCGGTCGACGGCGCCGGCAACGTCTGCGTGGCCACGCTCGTGAACGGCGGGATCACGGTCATCGCACCGAGCGGGGAGATCCTGCGCCACATCCCGACCGGAGATTTGTTGACCACCAACATCTGTTTTGCCGCCGACGGATCCAACACCGCGTGGATCACCTTGTCGGGCACCGGTCGTTTGGTGCGCATGGAATGGCCGTGGCCCGGTCTGCGTCTCGCCCACTCGGCCTGAGCCGACCGATAGCCTGACCGCGTGTCGGCACCCCGGAAGCGCTTCTACGTCGAGACGCTCGGGTGTCCCAAGAATCAGGTGGACTCCGACAAGTTGATCGGAACCCTGTTGGCCGACGGAATGACGCCGGTGGAGTCGGCCGACGAGGCCGATCTGGTGGTGGTGAACACCTGCGCTTTCATCGACGAGGCGCGTCGCGAGTCGATCGACACGATTCTCGCCCTCGACGAACAGCGCAAGAAATCGTCGCGTCTGGTGGTGACCGGGTGCATGGCCGAGCGATACGGCGCCGAATTGGCCGCGGAGTTGCCCGAGGTCGACCTGGTGGCCGGATTCGGTGTGCCCGTTCACGAGAGTCCGCGAAAGCTGATCCCGGTGGGCGTTGCCCCGGTGCCGAGTCTCGACCTGCTGAACCTCTCGCGTCCTCCGAGCAGTGCGCCGTGGGCCTACGTGAAGATCGCCGAGGGATGCGACCGCAACTGCGGATTCTGCGCCATACCGTCGTTCCGCGGTCCCCAGCGCAGTCGGGACATCGATTCGATCCTGCGTGAGGTCGACGAATTGGGCGCGCGCGAGATCGTGTTGATCGCCCAAGACCTGGCGAGCTACGGCAAGGACCGGCCCGACGAGTTGGGCGCCGGGTCGATCGTGCCCCTCGTGCGTGCGGTGAGCGAACGGGTCGACCGCACGCGTCTGCTCTATCTGTATCCGAGCGACCTGAGTGACGAATTGATCGTGGCGATCCTCGACACCGGCGTGCCCTACTTCGATCTGTCGCTGCAACACGTGAGCAAGCCGTTGCTGCGTCGAATGCGTCGGTGGGGTGACGGTCCGCGGTTTCTCGACCGGATCGCCGACATTCGACGCCAAGAACCGGATGCGGCGTTCCGCAGCAACTTCATCGTCGGCTATCCGGGTGAGACCGAGCAGGATCACGATGCGCTGCTCGACTTCGTGCGCGACGCCGAACTCGACTGGTGCGGATTCTTCGCGTACTCGGCCGAGGAAGGCACGTACGCGATCGAACTCGACGGCCGGGTGCCCGACGGACTGGTTCGCGAACGTCTGTCGGAATTGACCGAACTACAGGACGCGATCACCGCGCGCCGCCGGGACGACCTGATCGGCCGCGAGATCGAGGTTCTGGTCGACGAGGTCGGTGTGGGGCGCAGTCATCGCGAGGCCCCGGAGATCGACGGAGTCGTGGAGGTTCCCGCGACGTTGAGCGTGGGCGATTTCCATCGGGTCACGGTGCGTTCGGCGCTCGGTCCCGACCTCAGCGCCGACTGAGCGCGTCGACGAAAGAGTCGGTCGTCGCGGGGCGTGTGTGGCACGATGAGTGCGTGCCGGTAGATCCCAACGCCATCGCCACGTGGGCCAACGCCGTCACCGTCGGTCGTATCCTCGTGTCGCCCCTGATGTTCGTGGTCATTCCCGACTCCCGGGCCGGGTCGTGGGCCGCATTCGCGCTGTGGTTCGTGCTGTGTTCGAGCGACGGCATCGATGGATACCTGGCCCGACGGCACGGGGCGACGCGCTCGGGCGCGTTCCTCGATCCCTTGGCCGACAAGGTGCTCGTGCTCGGAGCCATGTTCGCCCTCGTGAGTCGAGACCTCTTCTGGATCGTCCCGGTGCTCGTCATCGCCGCGCGCGAGGTGGCGATCAGCATGTACCGGGTGCTGGTGGGGGCCAAGGGCGTCAGCGTGCCGGCCAGTCGGCTGGCCAAATGGAAGACCCTCTTCCAGCAGTTGAGCGTGGGCTTCGCGATCGCCCCCCTCACGTCGCGCGACGCCACGTGGCTGTGGCTGTGGCTGTTGTGGGTGTCGGTGGTGCTGACCGCGGGTAGCGGGCTGCAATACCTGTGGCGAGCCCAGAGGATGAAGGCGACGGCCTGACGTGCGGTGCTCGGTCGTGGCCGTCGGCACCGAGTTGTTGCTCGGGCAGATCGTGGACACCAACTCGTCGTGGATCGGCGAGCAACTGGCCGCCAACGGGGTCGACTCGTTGATCCAGGTGAAGGTCGGCGACAACCACGATCGCATCGTGGCGGTGCTGCGCGCGGCCCTCGCCGATGCCGACGCGGTGATCATGTGCGGCGGACTCGGTCCGACCCACGACGACCTGACGCGCGAGGCGATCGCCGAGGTGATGGGGGTCCCGCTCGAGATGCACGACGACATCGCCGCGGTGATCCGTTCGATCTTCGAGTCCCGTGGCCGTCGAATGCCCGAGAACAACCTGCGTCAGGCCATGGTGCCGCGAGGCGCCACGGTGATCCATCAAACGCGCGGAACC
>JBJTFY010000064.1:0-6203 GCA_046093625.1 Actinomycetota bacterium | reverse complement strand
GTCCCAGACCTTCTGGGGGAGGGTGGTGGGGGTGGCCATAGCGCTTGGCAGTCTCGCCCCCAGGACCGCCGGCGACAACGTGCGTCGCCCCCTCGGACGGTGACGGGCACACCCGTGCCCATGATCGAACCCCAGGCTCTGGCCCATCGCGTGGATCACTTGGTGCATCACGAACTGGACGACCCCTTCACCCTCGAGCAGGCCCGTCTGTACGTGGTGCCGGTCGGTGGTCGGTCGACCATCGAATTGTGCGACGTCGACGAGCACCCGTATCGGCTGCTGGTGCGAAATCGCCATCACGCCGTGCTCGCCGGAGGGGCCCTGGTGGTCACCGGGTGGTGCGCTCCCACCGACGACCTCGCCGCGTGTCGACCGAGCGAGCACCCCCGTCGCCAGAGGGTGCGGGTCACCGTGGCGATCAACGGCCAGGGCATCGCGACCGTGTTGCGCCGCGACGGCGACCCTGAGACACCCGAGTTGATGGACGATCGGGGCGAGGGCGAGTTGCCCGACGCCCTCGAGCGCTGGTGGAACGGCGCGGTCATGTGAGCGTCACGGGCTCTCACACCGGGCTCTTGCCCGTCGGTCGGTGTAATCGCCGTCGCGATCGGTCACGATGTGTCGCATGCGTTCTCGGTCGATCCTCCTGTTGCCGTTTCTCGTTCTCGTCGCCTGTGGAAGTGACGGAACAGCTGATTCCTCGGTGGCCCCCGTCGATTCGACCAGTTCGGCGACTGCCACGTCGGGGGTGACCACGTCCATGCCCGCCAGCAGCGTCGTTCCCACGAACCACGACGTGCCCGCTCTCGGCGAGTGTCCTTCGGCGGTCTTTCCCGATCTGAGTGCGGTCGCCGGCCCGGGCGCCGATTACGCGATGCCCGTGGTCGCGGTGCAGTGCACCGACACCGAGGTGGTGGTCACCTCGAACGGGATGCCCGGCTACGAGTTCGTGCCCATGACGCCGAACGGACTGCAGGAACAAACCTGGGAGTGGCGCGTGCCGTTGACTCCGCTGGTGGCCGATGCGACGACGAGCATCGTCGACCGCCTCGGTCCGATCGGCTTCACCACCACCGGACTACCGATCTTCGGCCCCACCGAGGGGCCCACCCCCGAACGGGAGGCCTTCGGTGATCCGGTCTACAACGGGCTGCTCGACGATTGTGGAGGGCACACCGGATACGCCGCCGACTACCACAACCACGCCTTGAACGCGGTGGCCGCCTGCAACCTCGACCACTCGTTCATCGTCGGCTACGCGCTCGACGGTTTCCCGATCTACAACTCGGTCGGTTGTCTCGATGTCGCGTGCTCGGAGACCGCGGTGTTCGTGTCGGGGTACGACCTGATCGGTGATCCGACGTCGTACTCGTGGAAGGCCTACGCCTACGACGCGACGGGCAAGGGCAACGTGCTCGACGAATGCAACGGCCGGATCGGACCGGACGGCACGTACCGCTACCACGCCACTACCGCGTTCCCCTACATCATCGGATGCCTACGGGGGACCGCCGCCACTCAAACGGGCAACGCCGCCGCTCCGATGCCGCCCATGGGCGACGCGCCGCGCGGTTGAACGTCAGATCACCGCGAACAGATCGACGACCAACACGAGATCGGTCTTGGCCGGCAGTTTGATGTCGGCGTTTCCATCCTCGCCGAAAGCGTCCTCGTACGGGATGTTCAGGATCCGCTGTCCGCCGGCCTTCATGCCCGGAATTCCCTCGACGATTCCCGGTAGCGACCCGTCGGGCACGAGCGTGAGGGTGACGGGGCTGGGATCGCCCCACGTGCTCACCAACTTCGCTCCGGTGTCACCGCGGTAGGCGATGAGGTGTACAACCACCGTCGAACCGGCTTCGGCCACCTTGCCGTCTCCCATACGGATGTCGTCGATGACGAGGTCGGTCAGCATGCCGCTCGTGGCGAGACTCTGGTATTCGGGCTCGTCGGCCGGGTCGATCGCCGGGACGATCGCGAGGAGGTCGATCACGAACGAGATCGCCGAGTCGGGCGGTATCGCGTCACCCGAACCGGCCTCTCCGTAGGCGAGGTCGGCGGGGATGTCGAGCTGGCGACGGCCACCCACCTTCATGCCGATCAGCCCTTGCTCCCAACCCGGGATCACCGCGCCCTGACCGAGGGTGACGGTGAAAGGTTCCCCGTCGAAGTTGCCGTCGAAACGTTTGCCGTCGGACGAAAGAACGCCCACGTAGTGCACGAACACCGTGTCGCCCTCGACCGCGCCGTCGCCTTCGCCGTCGGTCAGGTCGGTGATCACCAACTCGGTGGGGATCTCGGCGGGGAGGTCGACGGTCGGCTCGTTGCTCAGGTCGGCCGGATCGGTGGGGACGACCGAGACTTCGGACTCGAGAGTCGAGACCTCGGGAGAGGAGCCGTCGTCACCACCACACGCGCTGATGGTGAGACCGACGATTGCGATCACGGCGGAAAGGCGACGGACGGGGCGGTTCGACATTCCGGAAACGCTAGCGGTGCGACACCGTCACGAGCGGGCAGCGAGCCACTGACGTTCCGACTCGCCCAGCGGGGTGCTGGGAGGGTCGTTGACGAACGGCCACAGTTCGCGGGCGATGCGTCGGTAATTGCCGGTCGCTCCCAACTCACCGAGAATCGCGTACAGGCCGAGGTTGATTCGCTGGATGAAGACGAACGTCTTGGGGACGGTCGCGTATTGGGCGATCGGACTCGACCGGTCGAACGTGTGACGCACGATGCTGCTCGCGTACTGCGCGGTCCAGGTGATCTCGCGGTCGGCGCGAACCGGTTCGTAGAAGCGACCGAAGTACGTGCCCACGTCGGAGGTCTCCACCGGGGCGTCGCGTTTCAACATGCCGGAGTCCTCGAGGACGCGCCGGAACGCCGGAACGTCGCTCTCGTAGGCGGCCGACCGAACCATGGCGATGAACGTCGCCATCTCGTCGTCCGAGAAATGCTTCACCAGCCCGAAGTCGAGGAACGTGATGCGACCGTTTTCGTGGAAGATGTAGTTGCCGGGGTGCGGGTCGCCGTTGAACTTGTGCATCCCGTAGAGGCTCCGGAACACGAACCGGAACAGGGCCTCGGCCGCCAGGTCCTTTTGTTCCTGACCCTGTTGGAGCAGTTGACTCCACGACCACCCGTTCACCAGTTCGGTGGTGAGAACCCGGCTCGTGCTGAAGGTGGGGTACACCCGCGGCACGTGGATGAACGGATGACCGTCGTAGTAGTCGGCGAACAATTGCTGATTGGCGGCCTCGCGCGTGTAGTCGAGTTCCTCGCGGATGAGCTCTTTGACCTCGTTCACCATGTCGGCGGGGTCGAGGCCGCTGAAGCCTTGTTGCAACAGGAACCCGAGGAGGTCGGCATTGCGCAGATCGGCATCGATGGCTTGGTCGACACCGGGGTACTGAACCTTCACGGCGACGGCGCGTTCCTCGCCCGACTCGGGGTCGACGATCACGGCCCGGTGAACCTGTCCGATCGACGCCGCCGCGATCGGGGTGGGATCCCATTCGACGAACACCTCGGACGGGGGCCGACCCAGCTCCCGCTCGATCACTTCCGCGGCCAGTTCTGCCGACATGGGTGGCGCGCTCGACTGCAGTTGCGACAACGCCGCTCGCAGGGGCGCGGGCAATCCCTCGTCGAGGTAACTCGCCATCTGGCCCAACTTCATCAACGCGCCCTTCATCTGGCCGAGCCGTTCGGACACCTGGGCCGCGGTTTTGAGTTCGGTCTCGTGATCGATCGCAATGCGTCGCTCGGCACTGGCGAACGCTTTGCGCGCGTTGGCGCTGGCGTACGTGAGCCCGACCCGCGAACCGAGTCGCAGGAGCTCACCGTTTCGGGCCGCCATCGAGGCGCGTCGAATGGCCGAACCGAGCGCACCGTCCCGCGAACCCCCGCGCGAGCCGCGTCGAATCGAGCGGGCGACCGCGGCTCCGACCGCGCCCGCCAGCACGGCGATGGTCACGACGCGTCGTGCACGCACGTCAACTTCTCCGATCGATGACCGACCGCACGCCCTCGACGATCAACTCGGCCATGCGCGGAGCCAGCGCGACGATCGCATCGTGTTCGCCGTCGACACGCGACGCCCGGGCGTTGGGGATGGCGGCGAACAAGTCGAGTTGGCGGTGCACCGGGATGACCGGATCACGCAAGGTGACCACGTGCGACGTGGGCACGTCGATCTCGCCGACCCAGTCCAGAGCCGAGAAGGAGCCGATGGCGTGGCCGGCTTCGAGAACCATGCGCCAGTCGTGCAGTTCGATCTGGCTGACTGCCCACGGACCCCACTTGGCCGCCTTGCGACTGAGATAGACCTTCTCGGTGACTCGCACCCGCGTGGTCCGAGGCGTGAGTCGGGCGAGTGCGCCGAGTCCGGTGAGCCCGAGGAACGCCATCCGCTCGGCGCGACTGTGGGCGAAACTGGCCGCGGTGGCGCACAGAACCAAGCCGTCGACGAGTTCGCGGTGTCGGCGCCACATCAAGAGTGCGATGGGCCCGCCCATCGAATAGCCGACCGGGATGACCGAGACGAGGCCGAGTTCACGGACGAGCGCCGCGGCGTCGTCGGCGCAATCGGCGAGCCGGAACGGCTTGCGACTGCGTATGCCCCGACCATGCCCACGATGGTCGAGCGCGACGATGCGATAGTGCCGTCCGAGGGCCTCGTACACCGAAAACCAGTTGAGGTCGGCGGTGGCGGTCCAGCCGTGCAGCAGAAGGAGCGTCGGGGCGTCAGTCGACGGCCCGGGCAACTCGCGGACGAACGTCGTGCCCCGACCGGGCAATTCGATCTCACGACCGGGGGGCAGCGGAGGAATGCCGGGGCTGTCGAGGCCGGTGTTGCTCGACGTGGGGGAGACGACCTGATTCAGGGGAGCTCCACGCTGATGATCACGACCGACAGTTGATGCCCATTCGGGGTCGTGTACGACACGGTCTCGTCGATCCGCTTGCCGTTGATCGCCTGGCCGAGCGCCGACTCGGGGGTCATGGTGGTCGCGCCCTCGTACTTCTCCTCGTGCGAGCCGAGGTAGTAGGTCTCGGGCTCGTCGCCGTCGATCGACACCGTCACCAACTTGCCGGGGCCGACGAGGTCGCCGTCGTCGGTCTCGACCAACTCGTAGTTCTCGAGGATGGACTCGAGATGGCGAATGCGACCCTCCATGTGGCCTTGTTCGTCCTTGGCCGCGTGGTAGTCGCCGTTCTCGGAGAGGTCGCCCAATTCCCGGGCCCGTTCGATCTTGTCGGCCACCTCGATGCGGCCCCGGGTGGTGAGGTCCTGGTGCTCCTGCTTGAGCCGTTCGAGAGCGTTCGCGGTGAGGTGGTGGACCTTGGCCATGGCGCACAGGGTAACGGCGGTCCCGCGGGGTTGGGATGGCGGGGCCCGCCGAGTTCGCCCGTGAAATGGGACTCTTCGGTCTCTGCCCGTACGATGTGACCCCATGTCGTCGACCAACAGAACTCATCGTGTCGCCGTGATCGGTGGAGACGGAATCGGCCCCGAGGTCACCGTCGAGGCCCTCAAGGTGGTGCGGGCGGCCGGGGTGAACCTCGACACGACCGACTTCGACCTCGGTGGCGCGCGCTACCTGCGCGACGGCGAAATCCTCGGCGACGCGGTGCTCGACCAGTTGCGCGGTTTCGACGCCATCTTGCTCGGCGCGGTCGGCACGCCGGACGTTCCGCCCGGTGTCATCGAGCGCGGGCTCTTGTTGAAGATGCGCTTCGAACTCGACCTCTACGTCAATCAGCGTCCTTTCTCGGGGACCGCCCCCGGTCACTCCAAGGCCCACGACTTCATCGTGATTCGCGAGAACACCGAAGGTCCGTACGTTGGCGAAGGCGGTGTGCTGCGTCGCGGTACGCGACACGAGGTGGCCACTCAGGGCAGTGTCAACACCCGCATGGGTGTCGAGCGTTGCGTGCGATACGCGTTCGAGTTGGCCATGAAGCGCGAGCGCAAGCACGTCACGTTGGTGCACAAGACGAACGTGCTCACATTCGCCGGAAATCTGTGGGAGCGCACCTTCAACGAAGTGGCCGCCGACTTCCCGGCGGTGTCCACCGCCTACAACCACGTCGATGCCGCGTGCATCTACTTCGTGCAGGATCCGCACCGCTACGACGTGATCGTCACCGACAATCTTTTCGGTGACATCCTCACCGACCTGGGTGGTGCGGTGTCAGGT
>JBJTFY010000063.1:0-7420 GCA_046093625.1 Actinomycetota bacterium | reverse complement strand
ATCGTTCGGCACCGGTCTTCGACTGACTCGTCCGAGTCCGATCGGTAGCCTGACGACCATGGCGAAGGGTCGTTCTCCGCGAAAGGCGACCACCCACGCGTATCCCCGTTCGGTGCGACTCGGTGAGACGTTGCGCGAGGTGCTGGCCGACGAATTGGTGCGTATCGACGACGAACGACTCGAGTTCGTGACGGTCACCCGCGTCGACGTCGACCCCGAGATGAACCGGGCCATCCTGTATTTCGACTCGCTGCGCGGCGAACAAGGCGACGCCGACATCATCGAGGTGTTGGGGGAGCACCGCGTGCGTCTGCAGTCCTCGGTGGGACGTCAGGTGCGCGCGCGCAAGACCCCGATCCTGTCCTTCCGCCCCGACGAGGTGATCCGTTCGGCGGAGCGCATCGAGCGGATCCTGCGTGACAACCCGAGTCCGGCGCGTGACGTGCCCCTCGATCCCGACGTCTACGACCAGACCTGACCATGCCCCGACGCAAGCCGGCCACGGTCCACGGTCTCCTGGCGATCGACAAGCCCGCCGGGATCACGAGCCACGATGTCGTCGACCGGGTGCGGCGCCTCGTGGGCGAGCGCAAAGTGGGCCACTCCGGCACCCTCGACCCCGACGCCACCGGAGTTCTGCTGCTCGGCGTCGGTGATGCCACGCGCCTGCTGCGCTATCTCGACGTGATCCCGGGCGGGACCGTCGAGCACCCCACGACCTCGAAGTCCTACACCGCCGAGATCGTGCTCGGGATCGAGACCTCGACGCTCGATGCCGCCGGCGAGGTGACCGCGACCCACGACATGTCCCGCGTCGTCAACTCGCTCAACGTGGACTCGCTGCAGACCCTGGTGGACGAGCACCTCACGGGGGCGATCATGCAGGTGCCACCGATGGTGTCGGCGTTGAAGGTCGACGGCAAGCGCCTGCACGAATTGGCCCGTGAGGGCATCGAGGTCGAACGTGCGGCGCGACCGGTGACCGTGCACCGGTTCGTGGTGTCGGCGATCGAGGGCAACATCGTGCGCGTGCGGGTCGACTGTTCGTCGGGGACGTACGTGCGATCCCTCGCGCTCGATCTCGGTCGTCTGCTCGGCGGGGGAGCGCACGTGCGCGCGTTACGTCGGGTGGCCGTGGGTGCGTTCACGGTCGACGATTGCGTGACCCTCGACGCGCTCGGATCCGACGACGACGCGGTCGAGCGTCTGCTGCCCGTGGCCGCGTGCGTGCGCGCTTTGACCAACGTTCCCCCCGACGACGTCATCCGCTCGGCGGTCGAGGTCGGCCGGGTGATCCCGCGGTCCAACTTCGCTGGGCCGCCCCCGTGGGCGGTGGTCGACGGCGGGCGCGTGCTGGCGATCTTCGAGCCCTTCGCGAACCACAAGGTGGGTGACGACATGGCGCGGCCCGCGATCGTGCTCGGTCGACAGTGAGGAGCGACGACTCGCGGTCTCGGGTGCATCGGTAGCCTGATCCCTCGTGCAGATCGTCGACGACTTCTCGACTCCGGCGTGGCCGTCGGGACACCGTTCGGTGGTGACGATCGGCGCCTACGACGGCCTGCACGTCGGTCACCGCACCATCATCGACCGGGTCGTCGCCTCGGCTCGCGCCTCCGGTCGACGCAGCGTCCTCGTCACCTTCGATCGCCATCCGGCCTCGTTGGTGCGCCCGGAGTCGGCCCCGAAGTTGCTCACCGATCACGCGCAGAAGATCGAACTGTTGCGCGAGACCGGTCTCGACGCCGTGGCGGTGGTGCGCTTCGTTGCCGCTCAGGCCGCCGAGTCCCCGCAGGACTTCGTACGTCGGGTGCTGGTCGACGGTCTCGGCGGCGCCCACATCATCGTCGGCGCCGACTTCCACTTCGGTAAGGCCCGCGCCGGCAACGTCGAGATGCTCACCGCCCTCGGCGAGTCCGGCTCGGGTGACGGTCGCTTCTCGGTCGAACCGGTGGCACTGGGGCCCGGCCGGGTCGGCGTGACCGCCAGTTCGACCGAGATCCGACGGTTGCTGACGTGTGGCGACGTCGAGGCCGCCAACGCCATGTTGGGTCGGCTCTTCGAGTTGCGCGGGGAGGTCGCCCATGGCGACGCCCGTGGGCGGACCATTGGGTTTCCCACCGCCAACATCGAGGTGCCGACCACGATGTGCGTGCCCGCCGACGGCGTGTACGCGGCGTGGTACGTGCGTCCCGGTACGGGTGAGAGTTTTCCGGCGGCGGTCAACATCGGCCGGCGCCCCACGTTCTACGACGACGCCCCGGTGTCGTTGATCGAGGCCCACGTGATCGACCGCGACGATCTCGATCTCTACGGTGAGACGGCGCACGTGCGGTTCGTGGCCCGCTTGCGTGGCGAGCGCAAGTTCGACGGGCTCGAGGCCCTGCGCGCCCAGTTGGCCCTCGACGTGACCGCAGCCCGCGCGGCCCTGTGAGGGGTTCGAGTCAGGCGCGCTCGACCATCCGGTAGCTCGTCGTGCGTTGGGCGAGGGTGCGACCCAACGGCGAGACCAAGGCGGAGAAACTGTCCTCGGTCATCTTCTGGCCGTGGTTCGCCCCGGCGGCGCGGCTGATGTTCTCGTCCATCAGGGTGCCGCCGATGTCGTTGCACCCGGCGCGCAGGAGTTGCCGTGCTCCCTCGACACCGATCTTGACCCAACTCACCTGCACGTTGTCGATGAGCCCGTGGTACGCGATGCGCCCGATGGCGTGCATGAGCACGGTTTCACGGAACGTGGGACCGCGACGGGAGCGCTTCTGCAGGTAGATCGGTGACGCCATGTGCACGAAGGGGAGGGGAATGAACTCCGTGAAGCCCCCGGTCAGTTTCTGCAGGTCGCGCGTACGCACCATGTGGCGCGCCCAGTGGACCGGGTGTTCGATGCTGCCGAACATGATGGTGATGTTCGAGTGCAGTCCGACCTCGTGGGCCACACGGTGACATTCGAGCCACTCCTCGGTGTTCACCTTGTCGGGGCACAGCACGGCCCGGGCCTCGTCGTCGAGGATTTCGGCCGCCGTACCGGGCAGTGACGCCAAGCCGGCTTCCTTCATGCGGGTGAGGTAGGTGCGCAGGTCCTCACCGTTGCGCTTGGCGCCCTCGGTGATCTCGAGCGCGGTGAATCCGTGAACGTGCATGTCGGGCACGGCGTCCTTCACCGCCTGGGTGACGTGCAGGTAGTAGTCGCCGTCGAAGTCGGGATGGATGCCGCCCTGCAGCGTGACCTCGGTGGCCCCCATGTTCCAGGCTTCGCGGGCGCGTTGGGCGATGTCGTCGAGCGTGAGCAGGTACGGCGTGCCGCGCAGATTGAGCGAGAGCGGACCCTTGCTGAACCCGCAGAACTTGCACTTGAACGTGCACACGTTGGTGTAGTTGATGTTGCGGTTGTGCACCCAGGTGACGCGGTCGCCGCACACCTGCTCGCGCAACGCGTCGGCGTACTCGGCGATGGCGCGCACCTCGGGCCCGCGGGCACGGAACAGCGCCACGATCTCGTCGACACCCAACTCGTGGCCGCTTTCGTGACCGGTGATGATCTCGTGCACGCGCGACGCCGCGGAGAGGCGTCGACGGTGTGTGCCGCGGGTCCCCGTCGCGTCGACGATCACGGGCGGCGTGCCCTCGCTCCCCGACTACCACGGCGTCGAGCGGTGGCCGACCAGCACCACCTCGGCCCCGTCGTGCACCACGTCGGCGGCGGTGACCTTCTCGGGCCACACGGCGCCGGGATCGTCGCGGCCGAGCGACTCGGCGTCGGAGCGGTCGAGCACGGCGAAGCGCAGTGTGGGATCGATCCAACGGTTGTGCCGGGGATCGAACTGTCGGGCCGGATCGAGCGAGATGTTGGCGACGAACTCGGGGTAGACGGTCAGGCGGGGGGCCAAGACCATGCCGCGGGCCTCGGTGACCTCCCGCAGGAGATCGAGCGCGGGCCACGGACGTTCCGGGTTCACGTGGTCGGCCGTCACCGGCGACACCCCGCCCCAGTCGTCGATACCGGCGTCGAGCAACGGGCCGAAATCGTCGCTGAGGTTCGGCGGGGCCTGCAGATGGATCTCGGGTGGTAGCACGATGCGCGCGGCGGCGATCGACCACAAGAACTCGTCGGTGGGGCAGGGTGCCGCGTGCTGCATGCCGGTACGCGGCTTGGGCAGGAAGTTCTGCACGATCACTTCTTGCACGTGACCGTGGCGGGCGTGGGCGGCGGCGATGGCTTCGAGTGCGGCCAAACGATCGGCGCGGGTCTCGCCCAAGCCCACCAGGATTCCGGTGGTGAACGGAATGCCCAATTCGCCGGCGTACTCCAATGTCGCCAAGCGCCGGGCCGGATCCTTGTCGGGGGCGCCGCGGTGGCAGGGCAGATCGTCGCGCAACGTCTCGACCATCATCCCCTGACTGGGCGACACCGGGCGCAACGACGCCAGATCGGCACGACTCAACGCACCGGCGTTGGCGTGGGGCAACAAGCCGGTCTCGTCGAGCACCAACTTGCACATGGCGGCCAGATACTCGACCGTCGACGCGTAGCCGTGGTCGCTCAACCAGTCGCGGGCCACCTGATACTTCTCCTCGGGGGCCTCGCCGAGAGTGAAGAGGGCCTCGTGGCATCCGAGACGCGCTCCCTGTTTGGCGATGGCGAGCACCTCGTCGGGGGAGAGGTACGGGCTCTGCAGGCGCGCCGGTGGCTGCGCGAAGGTGCAGTAGCCACAGCTGTCGCGACACAACATCGTGAGCGGAATGAAGACCTTGGGCGAGTAGGTCACGCGCGTGCCGGTGCGCGCGTCACGAATCGCGCGGGCCCGTGCCATGACGTCGTCGAGGGACAGATCGATCAGGCCCCGGAAGCGATCGGTCGGCTGCGGCGCGCCATGGATGCGCGGGGACGCCACGTTCACGGAAACGGTGGCACTCGGGGAAACACGATTGCGCTGGGGCGTCACGGGACGGCCTTTCTGAGACATCACAGTCGGGAGAGGTTCCCGACGACACTCGGTTTTTGCCAGCGCACAACGGGAGTGCCGCGGATGCGAAAGAGCCGCGGAGCCCCCATGCTCGGTCGGATCGCGTCACCGCGAGCCCCCCGGGCGGTCGTGCTATTGAGAATGGTACTACGCGAGGCCCGCGAAACTCCAGCGAGGGTCACGAACCCGACGTGAAGGCCTCGAGGATGTTCTCGACGGCCACCCCGACCCGGTGTCCGGTGCGCGCGACGTATCCCAATTGCACGCCGGTCGCGACGTCGCGCACGGTCACGAGCAGTTCTTCTCCGTGCGCGTCGTCGACGAGCGGGGTGAGCTCGGCGGATCCGGCCAGAGCGCCCCGGGTGTACTGGGCGTTCAATACCTCGATGGCGACGTGATGAATGCCCGGACCATGTGAGCGAACGTGTTCGGCCACCGCCGGTCCGGCCTCGGGTGACACCAAGACCATCGTCACGCCCCCGGCCACCAGCACCGCGATGCCCGGTCGCGGGGGAGCGCCGGATTCGACGTGGAAGCCCAAGGTGTCGGTGAAATGGCGCACCGATCGGGCGAGGTCGTCGACGGTGATCACCACGTGGTCGATGCGCGTGGCGACGGTGTCGAGCGCGGTGTGGATGTCGGATGGCGAACCCTGCCGATTCTCGCGCAACGCCGATTTCTCGGGTGCGGCGTCGGCACGTCGGCCGGCCACCTCGATGCGGTGCGTCTCGGACAGCACCACTCGCATGACGTCCTCGACGAAGTCGGGGTCGAGTCCGGCGTCGATGGCCGATTGGCGTCGGCCCTCGAGCACGGCGCGCACGCGTTCGGGTTGGATGATCGGAGTGTCGCTGTGTTCCTTGATGCGGGCCACGTCGTGGCACACCGCGATGCGTTCGGCGAGAACCTCGATCAGGCGACGATCGAGCTCGTCGATCCGCCGGCGGAGATCGGCGAGCTCATGCGCATCTCGTGGGGCGTCCGCGTCTGACACGTCGTTCACGGTACTCGCGCCGAGGGGCCGCGGTAGGTGCCTCTTTGCAAGTCGTGACTCCCGGTACAACGAAAAGGACCGGGTGCCATGGCACCCGGTCCCGTTCGTACCTGTCAGCCGCGTGTCGGGCTGACTCGATCGTCAGGCCTCGATCAGGCGACGCCCCACAGTGCGAGGAACTGGTCGGCGTAGCCTTCCGGTCCCTTCCAGTTCTGGAGCGGGCTGCCGTCGAGGATTCCCTGAGCGGTGTCGGCGTCGTCCACGATCATCGTGGGCAACGTCTCGGCCGCCTCGCGCTCGGTGAACTCGTCACCAACCGCGTCGAGCACCATCGCGTGAGCCATGACCCACGACGAGTAGGCCTTGGGGTTCGAGGTCCAGGCACGGTGCGTGCCGGCCACGATCTCCGACAGACCGGTGGTGTCGAAGTCGACGCCGACCTGGGTGACCTGACCAAGCAGACCAGCACTCTCGAGAGCGGCGGTCACGCCGATGGGCAGAGCCGAGAACGCGTACGAGATGTAGTTGGTCTCGGGGTGCTCCTGGAGGTACGAGGCCACCAAGTTGGGGATGTTCACGCCGATGTCCGGGATGGTCACGGGCAGCACGTCGAAGGTGCAGGCCGCGCAACCGGCAGCCAGCGTGTCGCGGATGCCCTCTTCCTCGGCCACGAGCACGGGGAACATCTGGATGTTCACCATGAGCACGTTGGCCGCGGCGCCACTGTCGGCGATGATGTAGTTGGCGATACGAGAGCCGGCGTTGTACACCGCGTCGTTGCCACTGATCGAGGTCAAGATGCCGTCGGCGGGAGCCTCACCGTTGTAGGCGAAGGCGAACTTGATGCCCGCGGCCACGGCGGCGTCGAACTGCTCCTGGAAGGCGGCGACCGGCGAGCCCGAGATGGAGATGTAGTTCGCACCCCAGTCGATGGCCTCCTGAACGCCGTCGCCGGGCGATGCGCTCTGGACGTTGATGACCTTGAGTTCCCAGCCGAGAGCCTCGGCGATGGCGGGCCAGTCCTCGCCCACTTCGGTGCAGCTCGGAAGCTCACAGGCCAACCAAGCGACCTTGAGTCCGGTCGGCACGGCGGCCGAGGGTCCGACGGTGACGCCGATCTCGGTCGGGATCACGCGAAGCTCGTCGACGATGGCCTGCGCGGCGGCGACTTCATCGCCTCCGGCCGGCGCCTCGGTGGACGGAGCCTCGGTGGACGGTGCCTCTGATGATGCGGGGGCCTCGGACGAATCGCTCGAGCCCGAATCGTTGCCACCACAGGCGGCGGCGATGAGGCCCAGAGCGAAAACGGCGGCGGCTACCCGACGGGTTCCTTTACGCATTTTCTCCCCTTTGGATTGTGTCGGTGCACACGTCAGGGGACTTGTTCACGCAAGTACTCACGCTTCCCCCTCAGTCAGCGAACTAACTCTACAATCAATTAGGGTCCTCGGCACGACTCCGAGAA
>JBJTFY010000062.1:0-2829 GCA_046093625.1 Actinomycetota bacterium | reverse complement strand
CGGCGGTCGGGAAGTACGTGGTCTGGAACCCGTCCAGCCACGTGTTGCCCTTCCAGGACACCGTCAGCTTGCCGTCGGTGGTCAGGTTGACCGCCATGGGCTTCCAGCAGAGGGTCTTCCAGGCGTCGGCAACCCGAGCATCGCCCCCGCCAGCCCAGTAGGCCGCGTCACGAGGACCGGTCTGCAGGGTGGTGAGGTCGTCGCAGGCGCCGTTGCGGGTCGGCAGACCGATCTTCGTCACGGTCACGTCGTCCACGCGGACGATGATGCCTTCGATGTCGGTCGTGTCGGCCGGATCGTTCGGGAACGAGTTGCCGGACCAGGTGTCGAACGACACCGCGATGCCGGTACGGGTTCCGGTCTCGGCGCAGCAGCGGCCGGCGAAACCGGAGTCACTGCCGGGATCCGCCAGGATCGGGTCGCCATCGCGGGCGAAGCTGACGCTGAAGCCGTCGGCCGCGCGATCACCCGTCGGATTACCGACGCGGAGGTCGGCCGAGAGGGTGAAGCCGGTGACGATCTTGCCCGGGTCCAGGTTCGGGAAGACGATCGCGGCGTACTGGCTGTTCTGAGGATAGGTCAGCGCCAGGAATCCACCGGGATTGCCACCCGCGTTCTGCCACGGTTGGTCGTTGTTGCCAGCGATGGTGAGTTCACCCGACGGATCGTTGGTGAAGTCCCACGTCTTGTCGGCGGCTTGCGCCGCAGCCATGCCGATCAGCGCCGCGGCCGCGGCAATGCCAGCGGCGTACGGCAACGTACGGAGGTTAGGTGTTTGCATAGGTTTACTTGGTGAGGATTTAGGGGATGTAGCTACACTGCAGTGACCGCCGCCATGGCTCCTCGTCCCACGACCGGAGAGCCGTCGGAACAACCATGGCAACGCGTTAAACATAAGTGAGTTATGTAAACTTTGGGTTTCGCCTCCCCGAAACGACGCAACTGGAGTCCAGTGCGAAATCACGGGAGAACTTGAAGAATTCCTACAGACTCCGGAAGGGCTGAACAAGAAAAATGGTGTGGTTTGTCGCATCCTCGGGGCGGGCTGCTCCTGGAAGGGAGCGCTTGGACTGAAGAGAGGCCCCGCGTCGAGGTTCGAGTCGAGCGAGGGAAGGGTGGCGTAGACCACTCGGTTCAGGTGACCTCAAAATGTTCCGGCGAGGCTGGGTGACCCACCAACCGCACACGTCTGTGCGGTGTATGGCAAACATCACATACGACACAGGTCCGCCCGGGCCCAGGTTTCCCTCACACGCCTGCGGTTGGGAGGGTGACTCCGACACGGATGAACGCCTGGAAATAAAAAAGGCGCGCCCGAAGGCGCGCCTTGGTGAGTTTCGGGAACCGAATCAACCGTGATACCCCTCCTCGCCGTGTTCGGCGAGGTCGAGACCGGAGATCTCCACCTCGTCGCTCGGGCGCAGGCCGATGACGGCCTTCACGATGAACGCGATGATGGTGGTGGCCACGACGCTCCAGACGATGGTGACCAGTACCGCCTTGATCTGATTGCCCAGGAGTCCGGGGAGGAGGTCCATGCCGCCCTTGCCGAGAACCGCATTGACGCTCTCGTCGGCGAAGATGCCGGTGACGATGGCGCCCATGGTGCCGCCCACGCCGTGCACGCCGAAGGTGTCGAGCGCGTCATCATAGCCGAGGGCCTTCTTCAGGTAGGAACAGGCGAGGAACGGCACGACACCGGCCAGGACGCCGATGAGGACCGCGGAGGAGGCGTTCACGAAGCCACAGGCGGGGGTGATGACGACAAGACCCGCAACGATGCCGGAGCAGAAGCCGAGCACGCTGGGCTTGCCGCGGATGATCCACTCGCACATCGGCCAGACGAAGCCCGCGACGGCGGCGGCCAGGGTGGTCGTGGTGAAGGCGTTCGAGGCGATCGCGTCAGCCCCAAGCGCGGAGCCCGCGTTGAAGCCATACCAGCCGACCCAAAGCATTCCGGTGCCGACCATGCAGAGCGTCATCGAGTGCGGGGTCATGGGTTCCTTACCGAAGCCGCGGCGCTTGCCGAGGATGAGACAGAGGATCAGCGCGCTCCATCCGGAGGTCATGTGCACCACAGTGCCGCCCGCGAAATCGATCGCCTTGATGCCCGCGTCCTTGTTCAGCGGACCGCACATGTACCCGGTCGTGGACCACACCATGTGGGCGAAGGGGAAGTAGACGACGAACATCCAGATCGCGACGAACAGCAGGACGGCGGAGAACTTCATGCGCTCGGCAATGGCTCCGAGGATGAGCGCCGGGGTGATGATGGCGAATGTGAGCTGGAACATCGCCCACATGGAATCGCTGATCCAGTGGTAGCCCGCGCCCACCTTGCCGGGCTCGACGCCCTTGAACATCGCGTAGGCGGTGTCGCCGATGAACGCGTTGCCTCCCCCGAAGGACAGGCTGTACCCGACCGCCCACCAGAGGATGGTCACGAGACCGGCGATGCCCATGCACTGGGCGAGGACCGACAGCACGTTCTTCTTGCGGACGAGGCCACCGTAGAACAGGGCGAGTCCAGGGAGGGTCATGAACAGCACCAGGGCGGTCGAGGTCATCTGCCAGGCATTGTGACCGGGTCCGGGTCCGGCGACCTTCGAGGCGACATCCGGCGTGCGCGCGCCGTTGTTCATGTAGGCCTCGATGTCCGCCACGCGCTGCTCCAGCGTGGGTTCCTTCGGGGCATCGGCGGCCGTGAGGATCCACGAGCAGCCGATCGCAAGGGCCAGGGTCAGTAGGAGTTTCTGCATGGTTTTGTGTGGTTGAAGTCTGTGTTCGGGGTTGGATCAGACCGCGTTCTCGCCCTTCTCCTCGGTCCGG
>JBJTFY010000061.1:0-15948 GCA_046093625.1 Actinomycetota bacterium | reverse complement strand
TTTGTAAACTTCCCTCGTGTCGTCGCAGGTCAGGACCATCCCCCACGAGGTTCGGATCGACCCCGCTCGGCTGCGGGCGCGCATCGATGCCCTGGCCGAGGTGTCCCCGATCCCGGGGGGCGGGTCGTGCCGACTGGCCCTCACCGACGAGGACCGTGAGGGTCGCGACCTGGTGCGGGCCTGGATGACCGATCTCGGACTCGACGTCACCGTCGACGGTGTGGGCAACGTCGTCGGGGTGTGGCGTTGCGCCGACGGCGAGCCGGTGCTCACCGGCAGCCACATCGACACGGTGCGCACCGGCGGTCGCTACGACGGCAATTACGGCGTGTTGGCCGGACTCGAGGTCATCGAGACCCTCATGCGCGCCGGACTGACCCCTCCACGTCCGCTCGGCGTGGGGGTCTTCACGAACGAAGAGGGGGCACGATTCCAACCGGACATGCTCGGCTCGCTGGTGTACGTGGGCGGCATGGCGCTGGAGTCCGCCCTCGACACCGTCGCGATCGACGGAGCGCGTCTCGGTGACGAACTCGAGCGCATCGGTTACGCCGGAACGTCCCCGTGTCCGGCCCGCGCGCCCCATGCGTTCGTGGAACTGCACATCGAGCAGGGCCCGATCCTCGAAGCCGAGGGCATCACGATCGGTGCCGTCGACGGGGTGCAGGGGATCTCGTGGCAAGAGGTCACCATCACGGGCCAGAGCAACCATGCCGGCACCACACCGATGCGGTTGCGCCACGATCCCGCCTATGTCGCGGCACGGATCACCGTCTTTCTGCGCGAGTTGGCCGTGCGCATGGGCGGGGACCAGGTGTGCACGGTCGGCAAGGTCGATCTCGCCCCCAACCTCGTGAACGTCGTGCCCGCACGGGCCACCCTGACCCTCGACGTGCGCAACACCGACGAGTCGCTCTTGCAGCGCGCCGAGGCCGAGATCGCCGACTTCCTGCGCCGAGTGGCGGTCGAGGAGGGTGTGGTCGTCGAATCACGGACCCTCGCCCGTTTCGAGCCGGTGGTCTTCGACGCCGCAGTCGTCGAACTCGTCGAGGAGACCGCACGCCGACACGGCCACACCGTTCGACGCCTGCCCTCGGGTGCCGGACACGACGCACAGATGCTGGCCCGCGTGTGCCCGACAGCCATGATCTTCGTGCCGTCGCACCGGGGTATCAGCCACAACCCGGCCGAACACACCGACGACGCCGATCTCGTGGCCGGCGCCGACGTCCTTCTCGACGTCATGTGGACCCTGGCCACGAGCGAAACAATCGGAGGACACCCATGAACACGTCTCGATCCGACGCCAGAACGGTCGTCGTCGGTGCGGCGCAACTCGGACCCGTGCAACGGCACGATTCACGGTCGTCGGTGGTGGCGCGAATGATCGCGTTGTTGCGCGAGGCGTCCACCCGTGGTTGCGATCTGGTGGTCTTCCCCGAATTGGCCCTGACGACGTTCTTTCCCCGTTGGTTCGTCGACGACATCACGCAGGCCGACCACTGGTACGAGACGGACATGCCCGGTCCCGACACTCGGCCCCTCTTCGAGGAGGCGGCCCGACTGGGCATCGGGTTCTCGCTCGGCTACGCCGAACTCACCGCACCGGATTCCGGCGGCGTCCGTCATCGTTACAACACCCAGATCCTGGTCGACCGGACGGGATCGATCGTCGGCCGCTATCACAAGGTGCACATTCCCGGTCACGCCGAGCACGAACCCGATCGACCGTTCCAACACGCCGAGCGCTACTACTTCGAACCGGGACCCGAGGGATTCGGAGTGTGGCGGGCCTTCGGGGGCATCGTCGGCATGATGACCTGCAACGACCGTCGTTGGCCCGAGTCTTACCGCGAGATGGGTCTTCAGGGTGTCGAACTGATCCTGTGCGGGTACAACACGCCCATCCACTACGTGCCCGACCCGAGCCAGGACATCCTGCAGGGTTTCCACAACGCCCTCGTGATGCAAGCGGGCGCCTACCAGAACGGCACGTGGGTGGTCGGGGTCGCCAAGGGCGGCGTCGAGGAGGGTGTCGACTCGCTCGGTCAATCGTGCATCATCGCGCCGAGCGGTCAGATCGTCGCCCAGGCGCTCACGACCGACGACGAGCTGATCGTCGCGTCCTGCGATCTCGACTGGTGTGATCGCTACAAGAAGACGCTCTTCGATTTCGACAAGTACCGCCGTCCCGAGGTGTACACACGCATCACGTCGCAACGTGGTGCCGTGCCGCCGCCGGCCGGGAAGTGAGAGGGGAAGCCATGACGAGCGACGCGACTTCGGTCTCGATGGAACCGCCGACGACGGTCGTGAATCTCAACGTCAACGGACGAGACGTGCGGGTGCGCGCCGACCATCCGCACCTGCTCGCGGCACTGCGCGAGGAGCTCGACCTCACCGCGGCCAAGGACGGGTGCTCGCCGTCGGGACAATGCGGCTGTTGCACGGTGATGATCGACGGCAAACCGGTGGTCAGTTGCCAGCAGCCCCTGAGCAAGGTCGAAGGTCGTGCGATCGTGACCCTCGAGGGCGTGGACGAATCCGAACGCACGGCCTACGCCGAGGCGTTCGCCGCCTGCGGTGGACTGCAATGCGGATTCTGCATCCCCGGCATCATCATGCGCGCCAAGGGTCAGGTCGACAAGAAGGGTGCGTCGTTGACCCGCACCGACATGTCCAAGCATCTCGGGGCGAACCTGTGTCGCTGCACCGGATACGTCAAGGTTCTCGACGCCATCGAGGCGGTGGCACTTCGCAAACCCGTCGTGGCCGTGCAGCCCGGCGGTGTGGGCTCGTCCGGCATGAAGTACGAGGCCCGCGACCTCGCTCTGGGCGACCGGGGATACGTCGACGACATCCGCGTGCCGGGGATGCTGCACGCCTCCTTGCACCTCACCGCCCACGCGCGCGCCGACGTGCTGTCGATCGACACCTCCGCCGCCCTGGCGGCGCCCGGAGTGGTCGCCGTGTTCACCGCGGCCGACATCCCCGCCGAGTTGCGCGTGGGTCTCATTCACAAGGATTGGCCGGTGATGATCCCGGTCGGCGGACGCACCAGTTACGCCGGTGACGTCATCGCCGTCGTCGTCGCCGCGACCCGTCAACAGTCGCGTCACGCCGCCACCCTCGTGCGGGTCGACTACGCCCCGCTGCGCCCGATCACCGATCCGGTCGTGGCCATCGCCAGCGACGACGTCGCGGTGTGGGGCACGAAGGACAACGTTCTCAGCACCTCGCGTTACTCGCGCGGCGACGTCGAGGTGGCTTTGGCCCAGTCGGCGCACGTCGTGAACGAGGTCTTCGAGACCCAGCGCATCGAGCACGCCTTTCTCGAACCCGAGAGCACCGTGGCGGTTCCGTCGGGGACGGGCGAATCCCGCACGCTGCACGTCTACTCCGGCGGCCAGGGCGTCTGGGACGACCGCAACGACATCGCCCGGGTCCTCGGCGTTCCGAACGACCGCGTCACCGTGGAATTGATCACCAACGGTGGCGCTTTCGGTGGCAAAGAGGACATGAGCAACCAGGCTCAGACGGCTCTCGCCGCGTGGCTCCTCGACGCGCCCGTGAAGTGCACGCTCTCGCGCGAGGAGTCGTTCCTGATGCACGCCAAACGACATCCGATCCGAATGGAGTACACGGCCGGGTGCGACCGTGAGGGACGACTCACGGCGTTGCGGGTGCGCGCCGTCGGAGACAGCGGCGCCTACGCCAGCGTCGGGATGAAGGTCCTCGAGCGCATGGCCGGACACGCGAGTGGTCCGTACCGCGTCGGGTCGATCGACGTCGAGGCGATCGCCGCCCGGACCAACAACCCCGTGTGCGGCGCGTTCCGGGGCTTCGGGGCCAACCAGGCCCAGTTCGCGATGGAGGGGGTGATCGACCGCCTCGCCGCTCTCGTCGGCGTCGACGGCTGGACGATGCGCGAACGCAACGTCATTCGTCCCGGACAGGTGTGGGGGCCCGGCCAGATCATGGACGACGGTTGTCTCGGTGCGTCCAAGTGCCTCGAGACGATCAAGCCCCACTTCGACGCGGCACGGGCGGCCGGGCACGCGGTGGGTCTCGGACTCGGCTTGAAGAACTCCGGACTCGGTAACGGCTTCAAGGAGATCAGCGGTGCGGTCGTCCACTTCCGCGCCGACGGGGTCATCGAGGTGCGCCACGGCTGGACCGAGATGGGTCAAGGCATCAACACGGTCGCACTCCAGGTCGCCGTCGAGGAACTGGGCATCGACCCCGACGACGTCCGGGTGATCGTCGACACCACCCGCGAACTGGGTTTCGGTCAGACCACCGGCTCCCGCGGAACCCTCATGGGTGCCGGTGCGGTGAAGGCGGCCTGCGAGGCGGCACGCGCCGACGGTTGTCGGACGGGCGTCGACTACCACGGCGAATACCGGGTCGACTGGACGCAGAAGCTCGGCGAGGTCGAGAACCCCACCATCCACTCGACCTTCGGCTACGCGGCCCAGTTGGTGGTCGTGGACCGCGCCACCGGATCGATCATCGAAGTGGTGGCGGCCCACGACGTCGGTCGCGCGGTCAATCCCACGCTGTGCGAGGGTCAGATCGAGGGCAGCGTCCACATGGGCCTCGGCTACGCCTTGTCGGAGGACTTCCCCAGTGATCCCGAAACCGGATTCCCGACCGCCAAGACGTTGCGCTCGCTCGGCATCCTGCGCGCCAAGGACGTGCCGCCGATCAAGGTCATCCTCGTGGAGTCCCCCGAGCCGAACTCGCCCTACGGAATCAAGGGCGTCGGCGAGATCGGCCTCGTGCCGACGGCCGGAGCGGTCGCCGCCGCACTGCACGAACACGACGGACAGTGGCGCAACCGACTGCCCATGATGCGACACGACGAGGACGGCGAGTGAGCAACGTCACCCCGGGTCTGGTGTGTTCGCACCATCATCTGTATTCGTCGCTCGCTCGTGGCATGCCCGCTCCCCCGGTGCAGCCACGATCTTTCCGGCAGATCCTCGAGCAGGTGTGGTGGCGCCTCGATCGGGCCCTCGACGCCGAGACGTTGCACTGGTCGGCCATGCTCGGCGCGGCCGAGGCTCTCATGTGCGGAACCACCGGGATCGTCGATCACCACGAGAGTCCTGATTTCATCGAGGGGTCCCTCGACGTCATCGCGGCGGCCTGCGAATCCGTCGGTGTGCGGGTCGATTGCGCCTACGGAGTGACCGAGCGCCACGGTATCGAGGCCGGTCGACGAGGTCTCGTCGAGAACGAGCGGTACATCCGTTCCGGAGGTCGGGGCATGATCGGGGTGCACGCGGCGTTCACCTGCTCGGACGAGTTGCTGGAGTCCGCCGCCGGGCTCGCCGCCGATCTCGGTGTCGGCGTGCACATCCACGTCGCCGAAGGTGTCGACGACCGTGACGCCGGACGTCGACTCGAACACCTGGCCCAGGACGACTGGCTGTTGGTGCACTGCGTTCATCTCGATCGTCCGCTGCGTGGTCGGGTGGCCCACAATCCGCGTTCCAACATGAACAACGCCGTCGGCTACGCCCGCCCGTTGGAACTCGCCAACCGCGTGGTCCTCGGCACCGACGGCATCGGTGCCGACATGCTGGAAGAGGTCCGACTCGCCCACGTCGCCGCGCGGGCCCACGACGTCACGGCGTCACCGGAGTCGTCGTGGACCTGGCTCGAGAACGGCTGGGAACTCATCCCCGAGTGCCGTGACGATCGCGTCGAATGGAACTACGACCACGCCGACAGCGCCTGGCACGTGGCGTTCTCCCCCGGGACGCGCGCCGTGAAGGTCGTGTCGGCGAGTGGCGAGACCCTCCTTCGCGACGGTCGGCCGACCCGGGTCGACATCGACGAGATCCGCGCCAAGGCCGCCGAAGCCGCTCGAAAGCTCTTCGCCAAACTCTGAACAGTGGAGGAAACATGAACCAACCCGTCGCCATCTACCTGCAGGACGCCCATCGCATACGCGAGGGAATGGAATTCGCCCGGTACGCCGAGGCGAAGGGGTTCGACGCGGTGTGGCAGGCCGAGAGCCGACTCGTTCGCGAGGCCACCGTGCCCATGGCCGCTTTCGCCAGCGTCACCGAACGCATCAAGGTCGGTAGCGGCGTCGTCGACTGCTGGAGTCGCAACCCGGCTCGACTCGCTGCGACCTTCTCGACCCTCGACGATCTCGCTCCGGGTCGGGTGATCCTCGGTATCGGCGCGTGGTGGGATCCGCTGGCCCAGAAGGTCGGAATCGACCGCAGCAAGCCGCTACGGGTGATGCGGGAGATCGTCACCACGGTGCGCGGTCTGCTGAACAACGAGACGGTCACCTTCGACGGGGAGTACGTGCACCTCGACGGCGTCGAACTCGACTACGTGTACCAGGAGCGGCGTCCCAAGGACGTGCCGATCTACATCGGTGCCACCGGGATGCAGATGATGGAACTCACCGGCGAGATCGCCGACGGCGCCGTCCTCAACTATCTCGTGTCCCCCGGCTACAACGACCAGGCATTGGAGGCCCTCGACAAGGGCGCCCGCAAGGCGGGTCGTACGCTCGACGACATCGACCGGCCGCAGTTGGTGGTGTGCAGTGTGCACGAGGACCGCCAGACCGCGCTCGACATGGCGCGTTTGATGGTCACCCAGTACCTCGGTCAGCAACCGCACATCATGAAGGCGTCTGGAGTGCCCCAGTCACTCCTCGACGAAGTCGGCAACGTGCTGACGTGGCCCGCCACCCACGAACAAGTGGTGGCCGCGAGCAAACTCGTGCCCGACGAGATCGTCAACATGCTCACCGCCAGCGGCACCCCGGCCGAGGCGCGGGCGAAGGTGCGTCACTACATCGAGCACGGTTGCACCTGTCCGATTCTCTATCCGCTGGGTGACGTCAAGGCGATGATCGACGCCTTCGCCGGTTGGGACGGGCGTTCGTGAAACTCAGCGCTCGACGAGGTCGCTGACCCGACCCAGCGCGCGCGCCGCCACCAGCGCCAGGATCACCACCGGGCCGACCAGCAACGCGGCCTGCACCCCGACGTTCGCCTCGCCACCCATCGCCAGTGTGGTGACCACGGCACCGATCCAGACCGCCATGGCCAGAAGGTGGGTTCGTCGCCACTGCGCGGCACGCACCGGATGGGCGAACTCGACGTTGCTCAGGGTCAGTGCCGACAGCAGCAGGATCACGACCGCGTTCGCCAGTCCGTTACCGTCCATGATCCACAGGGTCGGCACGGCCATGTTCCAGGCCGAGGGGAACCCGCGGAACCAACCGTCGTCGGAGATCTGATCGGTTCGACTGAACCACAGCGACGACGTCATGAGCAGTACGGCGACCACCAACATCCCGTAGCGGTCGTGCGGAACCATCTCGAACTGCCAGAGGAAGGCCGCGGGAACGAGAACACAGGTCACGAAATCGATCACCAGATCGAGCACGTAGCCGTCGTATTCCGGGTCGTCGTCGTCGGGGAGGAGCCGTCGCGCCAACGGGCCGTCGATGCCGTCGATCAACTGGGCCACGAGGAGCCAGACGATGGCCAGCCGCGCCGAGCCGTCCAGCACGGCCACCAGCGCCGCCATGCCCACCAGAACCCCCGAGGCGGTGAAAGCGTGGAGGGCGAGCGAAAAGTCCCGCGGTCGGCGTGTATCGGACATGGAGGTCTGACCCTATTGCCTGAATCGGGCGCCGACTGGGCATGGGTCCGCCCACCAACCCGGAGGCGGGGTGGGTTGACATTTTGTAAACTCGACCCGTGCCCGTTCTCAGCCCCCGCTCCGTCGACGATCTCCTCGAGCTCTTGGCCGAGAACCCCGAGGCCAGCGTGTTGTCGGGTGGCACCGACATGATGGTCGAGGTCAACCTCCACGGTCGGCGGCCCACCACCGTGATCCCGGTGCGCGGACTGCCCGAGTTGCGCGAATGGTCCCATCGACGCGGTGTCGTGACGATCGGTGCGGCCCTGCCCTACGCCGACATGGAATCCGGCCCCTTGGCCGACCTCCTGCCCGCCCTGGCCCAAGCCGCTCGCACCGTGGGGTCACCCCAGATCCGGGCCGCCGGCACCATCGGTGGGAACCTCGGCACCTGCTCCCCCGCGGGCGACACCCTGCCGGTCCTGGCGGCCCTCGATGCCACCGTCCACATTCTGCACCGCGACGGAGGTCGCGACGTCGCCTTCGCCGATTTCATGACCGGCGTCAAACGCAACTGCCTGCTCCCCGGCGAGTTCGTGCATTCGGTGTCGGTCCCGGTCGTCTCCGGTTGGCAGGGCTACGCCAAGGTCGGCACCCGCAACGCCATGGTCATCTCGACCGCCTCGGCCTGTCTCGTTCACGACGCCGACGAAGGCCGCGTCGCACTCGCGATGGGAGCCGTCGGTCCGACGATCCTGCGCGCCTCCGCCGCCGAGACCTGGCTCGCCCGAACGACGTCGTTGCGCGGCCCGGTTCGGATCGATCCCTCGATCGCCGAGGAGTTCGGGCGTCGTGCCGCGGCGGAATGCCGTCCGATCACCGACCACCGCTCCACCGCCGACTACCGCCGACACGCCGTTTCGGTGTTGGCCCGGCGCCTCCTCGAAAGGGCCATGCCATGAACCTCGAGAACGAGGCCTACACGCTCGACGTCAACGGCGAGCGCCGCGAGGTTCGCGACGCCTGGATCGGCGAGAGTCTGTTGTACGTGTTGCGCGAGCGGCTCGGACTGCCCGGGGCCAAGGGGGCCTGCGAACAGGGCGAGTGCGGAAGCTGCACCGTCATCATGGACGGTCGTGCGGTGTGTTCGTGCCTCGTCATGGCCGCCAGCGCGACCGACGCCACGATCCTGACGGTCGAGAGTCTCGGCGCCGACGGGCAACTCTCGGACGTGCAGCGGGCGTTCCTCGAGGAGGGAGGCGTGCAGTGCGGTTTCTGCACGCCCGGCTTCATCGTCGCGGTGCACCACCTGCTCGACGAAAATCCCCGACCGAGCGACGACCAGATCAAGGAGGCGCTGTCGGGGAACATCTGTCGCTGCACGGGTTACGGTCGCATCCTCGAAGCGGTCCGAACCGTGGCCGAGAAGCGGGCGAGCCGATGAGCCCGGTCGACACGACGACGGACACCGCCACGCGCTTCGGTGCCCTGGGTGCGAACGCACACCGTCCCGACGGCGTGGCCAAGGTACAAGGTGGCTTCGCCTTCTCGAGCGACATGTGGGCCGAGAACATGCTCTGGGGTGCGACGTTGCGTAGCCCCCATCCCCACGCGCGCATCTTGTCGATCGACGTGTCGCAGGCGTGGAAGATTCCCGGGGTCGAGACGATCATCACCGCCGACGACGTGCCGGGTGAACCCAACTACGGATTGATCATGCAGGACCAACCGGTGTTCGCCCGCGTGGGCGACCGGGTTCGCTATCGCGGCGAGCCGGTGGCCGCCGTGGCCGCCGACCACCCCGAGACCTGTCGCCGCGCCCTGGAGGCGATCGCGGTCGTCTACGAGGTCCTCGATCCCGTCGTCGACGCCGAGCGGTGCATCGACGGCTCCGCCTCCAGCATCCACCCCGATGGGAACGTCTTTCGGCATCAACGCATCGTCACGGGCGACCAGAGCATCGTGGGCCCGGTGATCGTCGAGGGCACCTACGAGGTCGGTATGCAGGATCAGGCCTTTCTCGGCCTCGAGGCCGCCTTGGCGGTGCCCGACCCCGGCAACGAGGGCGTCGAGTTGTACATCGCCACCCAGTGGTTGCACGAGGATCGCACGCAGATCGCCGCCTGCCTCGCGTTGCCCGAGGACAAGGTGCGCCTCGTGCTCGGCGGCGTCGGGGGTGCCTTCGGCGCCCGCGAGGACATCAGTCTTCAGGTTCACACCTGCCTGCTCGCTCTGCGCACCGGTCGTCCCGTGCGCATCGCCTACAACCGCGAAGAGAGCTTCTACGGTCACGTGCACCGACATCCGGCGACCATCTGGATGCGTCACCACGCCGATCACGACGGTCGCATCCGGCGCATCGAGTCGCGCATGGTGTTCGACGGTGGCGCCTATTGCAGCACGTCACCGGCGGTTCTGATCAATGCGATCACCCACGCCCAAGGTCCGTACAAGTGCGAGAACGCCACCGTCGACGGCTGGGCGCTGCGCACGAACAATCCACCGTGCGGCGCCATGCGCGGCTTCGGGGTCGTGCAGGCCTGTTTCGCCCACGAGAGCCAAATGGACAAGCTCGCCGCGGCCACGGGTCTGTCCCCGGTGGCCGTGCGACTGGTCAACGCCATGGAGACCGGCGACCGACTGATCACCGGCCAGATCATGGACAGCGTGGCTCCGGTCGCACGTTGCATCGCCGAAACCGACGCCATTCCGCTTCCCCCGCCCCTGGCGCACGACGCGAACGAGTTGTCGGTCCCCGGTGGCACCGGCCTCACCGCGCGCCCGTCCAACATCCGTCGTGGCGTCGGTTGGGGCGTGAGCATCAAGAACCTCATGTATTCCGAGGGTTTCGACGACTTCTCGACCGCGCGCTGTCGAATCAAGGACGGGTCGGTGTACGTCAAGTTCGCCACCGCCGAGGTCGGTCAAGGATTCGTGATGCTGGCCCAACAGATCGCCCGCACCGTGCTCGGCGTCGACGACGTGCTCCTCGACCCCATCGACACCCAGGTCGGCTCGGCCGGCTCCACGTCGGCCAGCCGTCAGACCTGGATGAGCGGCGGGGCCGTCGACGCCGCCTGTCGGGCGGTGCGCGACGAACTGCTCGACCACGTCGCCGTCAGCCGCGGTCTGGTCCGCGAGGAATTGCGCATCGAGGGCACCGAGATCGTCGACGGCCTCACCGGTACGCGACTCGACGTCGCCTCGCTGATCGGCGAAGTCGACATCGACCACACCGTCGAGTACCACCACCCCGCCACCGAGGACCTCGACGAGAACGGACAGGGCAACTGTCATGTCGCGTTCGCTTTCGTGGCCCACCGCGCCGTCGTCGACGTCGACCCCGATCTCGGTCTCGTCAAGGTGGTGCAGGTCGCCACGGCGCAGGACGTCGGACGGGTGCTGAACCCGCTCTCGGTGCGCGGTCAGGTGGAAGGCGGCATCGCCCAGGGCCTGGGGCTGGCGGTGATGGAGGAGATCGTGGTCACCGACGGCAAGGTGCGCAACCCGAGTTTCACCGACTACCTGCTGCCCACCTTCCTCGACGCCCCCGAGGTCGAGATGGTGCTCATCGAGGAACGCGAGCCCAAGTCACCCCTCGGCGCCAAGGGCGTGGGTGAACCCCCGTGCGTTTCGATCACCCCGGCGATCGCCAATGCCATCCGTCAGGCCACCGGACGCGAACTGCCGCGGGTCCCGGTACGTCCGTACGACATCTGTCTCTGATTGGTTCGGCGGGTGTGACGACTCGCCCAACGACGGCACCCCGCCGTGTTCCATGTCGGAGGCCGGACGCCCGTACCATGTCGTCATGACGTCCGAACTCGGGTTCGTGCCCTTCGACTGCGACAACCACTATTACGAGGCGCTCGACGCCTTCACCCGCCACCTCGACCCCCGTCACGGGGCCCGCTGCGTGCAGTGGGCCGAGATCGACGGTCGCAAGTACCAGGTCGTCGGTGGTCGCGTGAGCCGCGTCGTCACCAACCCGACCTTCGACCCCATCGCCCCGGCCGGCGCGAGGCACGACTACTTCCGCGGTAATCCCGACAAGAAGCACCCGCTCGAGTTCTTGTCCGTGCGCGAGTCGATCCGACCCGAGTATCGCGATCGCGACGCACGGGTCGCCACCATGGACCGTCAGGGCGTCGCCAAGATCTGGCTCTTCCCCACCCTCGGCATGCTGTACGAGGAGTTGCTGAAGCACGATCCCGAAGGCGTCGGCATCATGTTCACGGCGTTCAACCGTTGGCTCCTCGAGGATTGGGGATTCGACCACCTCGACCGCATCTTCGCCGGTCCCTACATCTCGTTGTCGTCGGTCGAATGGGCCTGTCGCGAATTGGAGTGGGCGCTCGACAACGGCGCTCGCGTCATCGTCATGCGTCCGGCCGCGCCCCACACGCAGTTCGGTCAGCGCTCACCCTTCGACGAGATGTTCGACCCCTTCTGGGCGCGGGTGAACGAAGCCGGTGTCACCACGGTCATCCACGCCGGCGACAGCGGCTACAGCTCGAACGGGTACGCGAACGACGCCTTCTCCGCCCAGTTCTCCGGTGGCGGCTGGAAGCCGTCCATCAAGAGTTTCGCCATCGAGCGGGCGGCCCAGGACTTCATCATCACCTCGGTCTTCGAGAAGCTCTTCGATCGCTTCCCCAACGTTCGCATGGCGTCGGTCGAGAACGGATCGGAGTTCCTCGGCGACGCGTGCAACAAGCTCACGTCGACCGCCAAGAAGATGCCGGGCTACTTCGTCGAGGACCCGGTCGAGACGCTGCGGCGTCACTGGTGGATCAACCCCTTCTGGGAGGACGACGTCCACGAGGTGGCGCGGATCATGGGAACCGACCGGGTGCTCTTCGGTTCCGACTGGCCGCACATCGAGGGAATGCCCAACCCCCTCGACTACCTGCCGGAGTTGAAGGCGTTCGAACCGGACGACCAGCGTCGCATCCTGCTCGACAACGTCAGCTCGTTGAACACCCGCCGCCCGCTCTGATCACCACGGGTCGACGACGCGACGTCGCTCGCGGCGGTCGACCGGTGGCGCGGAGTCCAGGATCGCGTTGATCCACCGTCTCGTCTCGGCGGGATCGATCACGTCGTCGATCTCGAAGTGTCCGGCCACCGAGACGGCCTTGCCGTGTTCGTACATCCGTGCGACCATGCTCTCGTAGGTCCGTTCGCGTTCGTCGGGATCCGCGATGGCCTCGAGTTCGCGCCGGTATCCGAGTCGCACCGCTCCTTCGAGACCCATCCCGCCGAACTCCCCCGTGGGCCAGGCCACGCAGGCCAACGGTGCCTTCGTGGAGCCGCCCATCATCGCCTGCGCGCCGAGACCGTAACTCTTGCGCAGGACGATAGAGAGCAGCGGTACGTCGAGATTGACGCCGGTGACGAAGAGGCGGCTGCAGTGGCGCACCAGTGCGGTCGCCTCGACGTCGGGACCGACCATCATCCCCGGCGTGTCCACCAGGGTCACCACGGGCAGTCCGTGGGCGTCGCACAACTGCAGGAAGCGCGCCGCCTTGTCGGCGCCGTCGCTGTCGATCGCCCCGCCCAGATGGCGCGGATTGTTGGCCACCACACCGATCGGACGACCGTCGATGCGCGCCAGGGCCGTGACCATGCCCAACCCGAACTCCGACCGCAGTTCGAGCACGCTGTCGACGTCGAACAGGCCCGTCAGAACCGCGCGAACGTCGTACGACTTCACCCGGTTCTCGGGAACCACGCGACGAAGGAGAGACTGGTCAGGCGCCCGGTGGTCGTTCAGCCGACCCTGGAAGTACCCGAGGTACGTGCGAGCGAGGCGCACCGCGTCGGCGTCGTCGCGGGCCACGAGGTCGACGACCCCGTTCGAACGCTGCACCGACAACGGTCCGATCTCCTCGGGACGGTAGGTCCCGAGTCCGCCTCCCTCGATCATGGCCGGTCCGCCCATGCCGATGTTCGAGCCCTCACAGGCGATCACGACGTCGCAACAGCCGAGGATCGCCGCGTTACCGGCGAAGCAATACCCGCCGGTGATGCCCACCAGCGGCACCTGGCCGCTCAAACGTGCGAAATCGTGGAACGCCCAGCAGTCGAGACCCGACACCCCGAGGCCGTCGGTGTCCCCCGGTCGGCCGCCACCACCTTCGGCGAAAAAGACGAGCGGAACACGGAGTCGCTCCACGACGTCGAACAATCGGTCCTTCTTGCGGTGGTTCTGCTGCCCTTGGGTGCCGGCGAGCACCGCGTAGTCGTACGACATCACGGCCACCCGACTCGCCCGACCCGGGAACGAATCGCCGTTCACGGAGGCGAGGCCCGCCACGAGCCCGTCGGACTGCGTTCGGGCGATGAGATCGTCGACCGATCTCCGACGACGCTGTGCCGCCAGCACGAGCGGCCCGTATTCGACGAAGGAGCCCTCGTCGATCAGGTCGTCGACGTTCTCACGCGCG
Organism: Actinomycetota bacterium; assembly: GCA_046093625.1. Taxonomy (GTDB): domain Bacteria; phylum Actinomycetota; class Acidimicrobiia; order Acidimicrobiales; family Ilumatobacteraceae; genus Casp-actino8. The sequence continues at coordinate 1,876 of JBJTFY010000061.1, read as the reverse complement.
GTACGTCGGCCCGCGGCATGACGTCGCTCGGTCGCCTCGGTGCGGGCGGAATCGCTTCCGAGCCGGCGGCGAGCCAACACCTCGGCCAGATCGGTGCGTTCCCCGGTGGAGTCCGCTTCGGGCTGGTGGTCACTCGTCGCGACCGACGACGCCACCGTCACCAGGACCTCACCCTCTTTCACCGTCTGGCCGGGTGTCGCGAACGCCTCCACGACCACCACCGTTTCCTCGGCGGTCACGTCGTGCTGCATCTTCATCGACTCCAGCACGACCACCGGACGTCCCGCGGACACCACGTCGCCGATCCGCGCGACCGACAACACCGTCCCGTGCATCGGCGCGCGCAACGGCCGGGCGGACATGATCAGAAGGCGACCATCGCGCTGCGCGGACCCCGCACCTGTCCCCCCGCCCACGTGACCGCGGACGGATCGATGAGATCGAACTCGGGAATACGGGCGAGCCAGGTCTCGATGGCGACCCGTAGTTCCATGCGGGCCAGATTCGATCCGGCGCAACGATGTATCCCCGCCCCGAACGCCACGTGACGGTTGACGGCCCGGTCGATGATCACCTCGTCGGCGCGCTCGAACACCTCGGGGTCGCGGTTGGCCCCCGGGAAGTTCATCAGCACCCGCTCTCCGGCCTTCATCGGACAGCCGTTGTACTCGACGTCCTCCATGAGGCGACGAGCCATCGTGACCGGCGAGTACGCCCGGAGGAACTCCTCGATGGCCGTGCTCATCAACTCGGGTTCGGCGACCAGGCGACGGCGGTCGTCCGGGTGGGTGGCCAGGTGCCAGATCGACGAGCCGATCGCCGACCAGGTGGTGTCGACGCCGGCGATCAACATCAGCGAGCACATGCCCAGGATGATCGGCTCCTCGATGGGCTGGCCGTCGATCTCGGTGTGCAACAACTCCGAGATGAGGTCGTCGCCCGGGTTCTCGCGCCGAGCCGCCAGTGCGCTGACGAAGAACTCGATCACACCGCGGGTGCCCCGTTGGCGACGCTCGGCGTCGAAGGCGAACTCCAGGACGTCGCGCACCCAGCCCGTGAAGGTGTCGCTCATCTCGGCCGGCACCCCGAGGATGTGGGCGATCACGCGCACCGGGATCTGCTGCGCGTAGTCGGCGGCCAGGTCGGCCTGACCCGTGTTGATGAAACCGTCGATCAGGCGATTGCAAAGGGCCGCGGTCATGGGCTCGTACGACAGGCTCTTCTGCGGCGACATCCAGGGCAGGATCAGACGACGGGTCCAGGTGTGCAACGGCGGATCGGACGAGATCGGCGGCACACCGTAGGGAAGCAGGAGCGGTTGGCTGCTCCCGGGCAGACCGGTCGCCGGCGGGATGACCGCGATACCGCCCCCGGAAGGGAAGGTCTCGATGTCGCGGGCGATGTTCGTGACGTCCTCGTAGCGCGTCGGAAGCCACGAGCCTCCCCAGCGATCGGAGTGCGCGATGGGGCAACTCTCCCGCAGTCCCTCCCAGATCGAGAACGGGTCGTTCACGTAGTCCGGGTGGAAGATGTCGTAATCGGTCGCCCAGTCGATGAGTTCCTGTTCGCTGGTCATGGGGCCTCCCCGTGAGACATTAGCAACCTCGTTGTCTCAGCCCTTCGTTCGTCGGTACTCGTCGACGATCGGCGCGAGGTCGTCCGGACTGGCCCCGTGCATGATCACTCCGTCGACGCCCAGGTCGAACTGCCCACGGATGGCCGCCACGCACTGCTGGGCGGTTCCGGTGGCCGCCGGCGCCAACCATTCGGCGGGGATCAACTCGGCCACCCGCTGCAACTCGGCGGTGGTGGCGGTGTTGTCGAGGGCCCCTCGGAACCCCCGCACGAATTCGTCCTGTCGGAATCGTTCGAGAAC
>JBJTFY010000060.1:0-2529 GCA_046093625.1 Actinomycetota bacterium | reverse complement strand
CCGATCGGCCTCGTCGGCCAGCCGACCGAACACCTGACCCACGTCCTTGAACGTCTTGCATTCGAGCAAACGCGCCAGGAGCAGGTCGCGCTCCTCCCAGAGGGCCAACTCCTCGTCGAGGTCGACCTCCTCGCGCCCGGGGAGCAAGCGTCGGGCCTTGAGTTCGACCAGCGTCGCGGCGATCAACAGGAACTCGGTGGCCACCTCGAGATCGAGGGTCTCCATGGTGGCCAGCTCGGCGAGATAGGCGTCGACGATCACCGACAGGCTGACCTCGTGGATGTCGACCTGCTCTTTCAGGATCAAGTGCAACAAGAGATCGAACGGCCCCTCGAACACGGGTGTGGAGACGTCGACGGCCATGTCCCGAGGCTAATCGCCGCGCCGGTCACGGCTCCGGTTATCGACCTCCGTCCATAATCGCCCACCCCCGACCATGGTCCACCGTTAGCCTGCTCGCGTGACCCGCGTTCTGTCGTGCATCCAGCCCACCGGGGTGGTCCACCTCGGCAACTATCTCGGGGCGCTGCGCCATTGGGTCAGCGGCCAGCACGAGTGCGACGCGTTCCACGGCATCGTCGATCTCCACGCCCTCACCGTCACCGATCGCCCCGGCGTGGTGGGCCCGAGCACGCTCGAACTGGCCGCGACGCTGTTCGCCGTCGGCCTCGATCCCGAGGTCGCCACGGTGTTCGTGCAGAGCCACGTTCCCGAGCACTCGCAACTCGGCTGGATCATGGAGTGCACCGTCTCCTACGGCGAACTGAGTCGCATGACGCAGTTCAAGGACAAGGCCGCCAAGCGCGAGGCCGACTTCGTCTCGGCGGGCCTGTTCACCTACCCCGCGCTGCAGGCCGCCGACATCTTGTTGTACGACGCCGACGAGGTGCCCGTCGGAGAGGACCAACGCCAGCACGTCGAGATCACCCGCGACATCGCCGTGCGGTTCAACGGCCGGTTCGGCGAGACCTTCGTCGTGCCCCGGGTCGTCACCCCCAAAGCCGGCGCCAAGGTGACCGACCTCCAGGACCCCACCGCCAAGATGTCGAAATCGGCCAGCAGTGACGCGGGCATCGTCTACCTGTCCGACGAACCCACCGCGATCATGAAGAAGTTCAAGCGGGCCGTCACCGACAGCGACGGCGAGGTGCGCTTCGACCGGGCGGCCAAGCCCGGCGTGTCGAACCTGATCGAGATCCTGGCCGCCTGCACCGGTCGCGACCCGCAATCGGTGGCCGCCGGGTACTCGCAGTACGGGCCGCTCAAGAACGACACCGGCGAGGCCGTGGTCGCATTGCTGACACCCATCCAATCTCGCTACCGCGAACTACTCGGCGACCGCGCGGAGTTGTCGCGCCTGTTGCGACTCGGCGCCGAAAAAGCCCGCGCGGTGGCCGCGCGCACTCTCGAACGTGCCCACGACAACATGGGCCTCCTGCGACCCGACTGACCTCAGAGCACGCGAACGTCGACCAGTTCGGCATGGGCGACGATGCGGAACTTCACGCTGCCCGGCGGGTGACAGGCGACCAACGACAGGGTCTGGTTGTTGGAATTCGTCGTGTAGAGCATCGGATCGGTCGGCGTGCGAATGTCGATCGCCGTCGTGCTGTACGTGTAGACCTTGCCGTCCACGGTCAGATAGATGAGCGAGCCGACGCGCAACTTGTCGAGGTTGCGGAACTCACGGCCGTGAGACGTTCGGTGCCCGAAGATGGCCACGTTGCCGGGCTGGTCGGGAGTGCGGGACTCGATGAGGTGCGAAGGATCCTTGTCGACGAAGTTCACGTGCTCGCGAACTTTCGTCGTGAGTTTCACGTCGGGAATCCACAACTGTCCCGGGAAAAACTGGGCCGGCGGCAACTGGTTGGCCGGCGCCGCGTGAATCGACGCCAACGGTGACCCGATGAACCAGCCGAAGATGTCGACGATGATGTCGGTGCCTCCGTACGAATACAGCGTCACGCCACGGGCGGCCGAACGAACCTGCACGTGGTTGGGTGCGGTGGTCCCGGCCCGATCCGAGTTGATGTTCGACGCGTCCGGTCGCGCCCGACCCGCCGGGTACACCGTGACGTACCCCTCGTCGAAGGCGCGGGTCATGGTCACGTTCAACGCCACCGCCGACGCCCCCGACGACGGCACCCCCGCCGATCCGGCGGTCGCCACCTCCACCGACCAGTCGTGATGGAGGGCCACGCTGGCCCCCAACGGATCGGGACCCGACCGGGTGTCGAGCAGGCGGGTCGGGGTCACCGCGACGAAGAGTCCGTCGTCGTCGTCGACGGCGCCTGTGCCGGTGTAGTACCCCATGTAGTCGACGATCAGGTTCCCCCCGGCGTACGAGTAGAAGTCGACCCCGTTCGCATTGGGCCGCACGATCACCTGGTTCGCGATGGTCTGGCCGACGCGCAACACGTTGAGGTTCGACGTCTCCGGGAGGCTGGCCCCGGCGGGCACCGCCGTCCAGAACGCGAAACCGTTGGCACGTACCTTGGAATCCACCGCGGTGACGTTGAACACCAGACC
>JBJTFY010000059.1:0-9791 GCA_046093625.1 Actinomycetota bacterium | reverse complement strand
TGGGCGTCTCGCACCCGCCGGCCGCCGAGATGCGCGGTCTCACGTGGCAGGACCCGGTCGAGTTGGCGCGCACCCACATCACCGGCATTCGCAACGTGTCGATCCTGCACACCCCGGCGGTGCCACCCGAGATCCCCATCTTCTTGGCCGCGCACGGACCGAAGATGGTGGGCGTGGCCCGTGAAGTCGCCGACGGCATCACGTCGTACATGCAGACTCCCGAGCACACGGCCGAGTCGCGGAGAATCCTGGGACCCGACAAGGACCTGTACGTGGTGTTGCCGTGTTGCGTCACGACCGACGCGACCGCGGCCCGCGCGGCCGGGCGGATGGCGATCTCCATCTACCTACCGCTGCCCGCCTACCACCGCCAATGGCGCAAGCAAGGCTTCGGGGACGAGGATTGGAGCGACGGGGGTAGCGACCGGTTGGTGGACGCGTACACCGCATGGGGTGACGAGACCCGGGTCCGCGAGCGCATGCAGGAGCACATCGACGCCGGTGCCACGGGGGTGCTGTTGTCGGCTCTCAATCCTCGTCCCGAGTTGGGGTGGCCGTGGGAGATGCTCGAGGCGTTCGCCCCGAGTCGTTGACCCGGATTCGCGGGCCCGTCACCGTCGATCGCACAACTTCGTCGCACGCTCTGTACGCGGGGTGAATCATCGGCAAGAATGGCCCGCGTGATCCACCATGACCTCGCCGCCCGTGCCGACCTCGATGCCCAGGGTTCGCCCTTCGCCACCCACATGACCACCATCCGGGGGGTGCCGGCCCGGTCCTACGTCGCCGCTCCGCCCCACATGCGGGCGATCTGGGAGACCACCGCGGTGCACGGCGACAAGGACTACCTCGTCTACGAGGACGAGCGCTACAGCTACGCCGAGATCCACGCCCAGGTACGCAAACTCGCCGCTCACCTGGTGGCCAACGGGGTGACCCCCGGCAGTCGGGTCGCCATCGCCATGCGCAACTATCCCGAGTGGGTGGTGGGCTACTGGGCCGGAGTGTCCGTGGGGGCCGCCGTGGTGGGCATGAACGCCTGGTGGACACCGCCGGAGATGGAATACGCGCTCAACGACAGCGAGCCACGCGTGCTCATCGCCGACGACGAGCGCCTCGAGCGTCTCGCCCAGATGCCGTCGCCCCGCGCCATGCACATCATCGCGGTGCGCACCGACCGCGCCATTCCCGGCGGGGGCACGACGTGGAGCGCCGTCATGTCGGCCGCCGATCCCGGGTCGCTCCCGGCCGTCGACATCGACCCCGACGATGACGCCACCATCTTCTACACCTCGGGCACGACGGGCTTTCCCAAGGGTGCCCAATTGACCAACCGCGGTTCGGTGCACAACATTCTGAACATCGCCGCCATGACCACCGCGGTCGCCATGGCCGAGCAGAAGGCCATCGCCGCCGGCGACGTCCCGCCGCCCCCGCCGGCACCGCCGGCACTCCCGGCCACGTTCATGGCCCCGACCCCGCTCTTCCACGTCACGGCCTGCAACTGCATCTTGCACCCGGCCACCCTCACCGGCGGCAAGGTCGTGTTGATGTACAAGTGGGACCCGGGTCGCGCCCTCGAGTTGATCGAGCGCGAGAAGGTCACGAACTTCTCGGGCGTACCGACCATGAGCCGCGAGATGTTGATGCATCCGGACTGGAGCACGCGCGACACGTCGTCGTTGGCCGGCCTCGGTGGTGGAGGTGCGGCCCTGCAGCCCGACCTCGTGCACAAGATCGCCGGTGCATTGAAACACGGTCAACCGTCGACCGGCTACGGCATGACCGAGACGCACGGCATCATCACGGCCAACTCGTCACGTTGGTTCGTGGCCAAGCCCGAATCTTGCGGCCCGGCGGTGCCGACCTTGGAGACCAAACTCGTCGACGAGGAGGGTCGTGACCTCGCACCCGGGCCCAACACCGTCGGCGTGCTGTGCGTGAGGGGATCGGTGACCATCAAGGGGTACCTCAATCGGCCGGAAGCGACCGCCGACACCATCAAGGACGGTTGGTTGAACACCGGCGACATCGCCCGTATCGACGAAGACGGCTTCATCTACATCGTCGATCGCGCCAAGGACATGGTCATCCGTGGTGGAGAGAACGTGTACTGCAGCGAGGTGGAGACCGCGATCTACCACCATGACGCCATCGCCGAGGCCTGCGTGTTCGGGATCCCCGAGGAGCGGTTGGGCGAAGAAGTGGCGGCCGTGCTGGTGTTGCGCCCCGGAGCGACACTCACCGAGGACGAGTTGCGTACGTTCCTGGCGGCGAGCCTGGCCAAGCACAAGATCCCCACCAAGATCTGGTTCCGGGCCGAGCCGATTCCGCGCAACGCCAATGGAAAGTTCCTGAAGCGCGAATTGAAGAAGGAACTCACCGGTTCCTGAACCGACGGGTCAGACGGTGGCGCACGCCCCGTCGATGTCGCGTACCGCGATGTCGGTGCCGTCCTGCTGGATGACGATTCGAACGGCGGTGTCGGAACTCGACATCGAGATGGCCTCGCCGACCAACTCGCAGAGGGCCACGCCGTCCACGGAGTCGGCCTCGGTGAAGTCGATCACCACTTCCGAACCCGCGTCGTCACCTTGAATCGAGGTCGAACCGATGTACCCGTTGGGGTAGTAGTCGGATCCGTTGGCCTCGACATAGTCCGAGATGTCGCTCGAGCTCATGTCGTCGAAGATGTAGCCGGTCGATTCGGCGGGATCGGAGGGCATCGTCTCGTCGCTGCTGCTCGAGTCCTCGGAGCTCATCCCGCACTCTGTGGTGCTGAACTCCTCGAGCACGGTTCCAGCCGCGATCACCGCGGGGTCCATCAGCAGTTCCATGACCTTGCTGAACGCCTCGGGGTCGTTCTCGTCGACCGTCGACATCTGTTCGATGACGGGCAGCAACGCCTTCATGGCGTCGCGCAATTCCGCGGTCGGGGCATCGGAGGCCAGCTCCTGGAAAACCTTCGTGGCCGCGGCGAGCTCGTCGGGGCTCTCGCCCGTCATGGCGTCGAGCGAGGCGGCCTTGTCGCAGAACTCTTCCGTGCTGAGCGTGTTGGAACCGAATCCACCGACGTCACCGCCGCAGGACACCGCGAAGGTGGCGAGGCAGAGCGGGGCGAGAACGAGCAGGTTTGGGCGCATGGTCGGAGCGTACCGAACTGCTCGTCCGCTCCGGGCGATGCGTTTGTAACGCTCGCTACAGTGGAGTCGTGGGCTATCGCCATGACCGTGAGGACATCATCCGAGCGGGAATCGACGTCGTCCTGCGCGACGGACTCGGCGAGTTGTCCTTCGGCAAGGTGGCCAAGGTGCTCGACATCTCGGATCGCATGGTCGTGTACTACTTCCCATCGAAGGACGTGTTGATCTCGTCCGTCGTGTCGGAGATGGGAGCCCGACTGCAGGAACTTCTGGAGGACGCGTTCGCGACCGCGGCAAGTGCCGACGAACTGATGCGCACCGCGTGGCCCATCCTGGCCAGCAGCAAGGTGGACCCCTTGATGGCCGTGTACTTCGAGATCGTGGGTCTGGCCAGCGCGTAGAAGGAGCCGTTCGTGGGTCTGTCGGCGGCGTTGATCGAGGCGTGGCTGGACTGGATCGGGGATCGGGTGGTGGCCGATGGTCCCGCCGAACGGCGGCGACTCGCCTTGTCCGTCGGGGCGCGTATCGACGGTCGGTTGATGATTCGCCAGGTGTGCGGGGCGCGGGCGGCCAACGACGCCGCGCGGGCCCTGGGCATCGTCGATTGAGCGGGATCGTCCCTTCGCGCGACGTCAGGCCAGTGCGGCCATCTGGGTGACGAAAACGTTCATGTCGAAGTAGTCGCGCCAGTGGGTGATCTTTCCGTCACGAACGCCGAAGACCCCGGTCACGGGAAGTTCGACCCAGCCGTTTGGCAACTGGTGTCGATCGAGGCGTTCCACGAACACCGTGTCCCCGGCGACCGCCGTGCTGCGTACGACGAATTCGTTGCGAATGACACCGGCGAAGGCCGGAACGAGCACCGCCCGCATACCGTCGGGGCCGATCACCGTTCCGGCTTCGAAGCCGAAGGGAACGTTCACGTACTCGAGGTCGTCGGCGACGAACCGCACCGCCTCTTCGACGTCGTTGCCTTCGAAGGAACGAAAGAAGTCGAGCACGACGCGTAGCGGATCATCGGCGCTCATTCGGCGTTTCCTTTCCGACGGGGGAGTGAATCGACGGGCACGGCTTGGTCCGCGACGAGGATGGCGGCCAGACCGAAAAGAATGAGCGCGGCGACATTGGCCAGACCCGCGCCGTCATGGCCGTAGACGTCGGGCCACAGTCCGACGAAGAGTCCGTCGAAGGTGACGGCTCCGGCGCTGGCGATGACCACGAATCGCCGACGATCCAATCGCAGCCGGTCCGCGATAAAGCGCAGGATCAGAACGGTGATCGGACCGAGGACCGCGGCCACGACGTACAGGCCGATCTTCGACCCGGTGCTCGAGACGGTGTCGTCGGAAAGAACGGCGAAGAAGAGTGCGAACGAGAGCGCGAAAATCATGCCGATCGGATGAGCGAGCCAGATTCGGCGGGGGGAACCGTGTGTAGTAGACACTACAAAACCCTAACCCCGTTTTGGTCGGGGAGTCAAGGGTTCATCGGGTCGTCGACGATCGGTCACGGATGATTGTCGACGAAAGGCGGAGATTCCGGCAGCGGGTGTCGTATCGTTTCCAACCCTGTGACCACGAAACCGACCGCCGCCTTCTCCATCGCCCTCGACTGCCAGCTGGACAACGTCCCGGGCACCCTCGGACGCCTCTGCACCGCCATCGGCGAGGCCGGGGGCAACATCGGGGCCCTCGACGGTTTCGACGTGCGGGGACCCGTGTTGCGCCGCAGCCTGGTGGTGCACTGTCGCGACGAGGCCCATCAGGCCAAGGTCGTCGACGCGGTGAAGAAGCTCTCGGGCGTCACCCTGCTCGATTGGTGGGACCGCACCTTCAAGATGCACGAGTCGGGCAAGATTCACGTGCTCTCCACCGCGCCGGTGAACGATCGCGACGACTTGTCGATGGCCTACACCCCCGGCGTGGCCCGGGTGTGCACCGCCATCGAGAACAATCCCGCCCTGTCGCACGAGTACACCATTCGCAAGAACACCGTGGCCATCGTGAGCAACGGCACCGCGGTGCTCGGTCTGGGCGACATCGGCCCCGAGGGTGCCATGCCGGTCATGGAGGGCAAGGCCCTGTTGTTCAAGGAGTTCGGCGGCGTCGACGGGTTCCCCGTGTGCATCAACGCCAGCACCGCCGACGAGGTGGTCGATTTCGTGCAGCGCATCGCACCCACCTTCGGCGGCATCAACCTCGAGGACATCAAGGCCCCGGAGTGCTTCGAGATCGAGGAGCGGCTGCGCGCCAGCCTCGACATCCCGGTCTTCCACGACGACCAGCACGGGACCGCGGTCGTCACCCTGGCCGCCTTGTGGAACTCGCTGAAGATCACCGGCAAGAAGATGGAGGACTTGACCGTCGTCATCGCCGGTGTGGGTGCCGCGGGTGTGGCCATCGGCAAGATCCTGTTGAACGCCGGCGTCGGCGACGTGATCGGTTGCGACCGCGTGGGCGCCATCTACACCGGTCGCGGCGAGATGAACTCGGCCAAGGAATGGTTCGCCGAGAACACCAACCGCGCGCGTCGCATGGGAACCATCAGCGACATCATGAAGGGTTCCGACGTGTTCGTCGGGGTGAGCGGACCCGACCTCATCACGGCGGCCGACGTCCGCTCGATGGCCAAGGACCCCATCGTGTTCGCCATGGCGAACCCGAACCCCGAGATCCGTCCCGAACAGTGCGACGGACTCGCCGCGGTCATGGCCCCCGGTCGCAGCGACTACCCCAATCAGATCAACAACGTCCTGGCCTTCCCGGGCATCTTCCGCGGGGCGCTCGACGCCCACGCCACCGACATCACCGAGGGCATGAAACTGGCCGCCGCCATAGCGATCGCCGAGTCGGTGACCGAGGCCGAGTTGAAGCCCGAGTTCGTGGTGCCGTCGGTGTTCGATCGCTCGGTGGTGGCCCGCGTGGCACCGGCCGTGGCCGCCGCCGCCGTGGCCGATGGTGTGATCCGCAAGAGCTGACGTGTCGTTCGACCTCTCGTTCCAACGGATCGTCGCGCCGTCGGCGAAGGATCTCTACGACGGTTGGACCCGACCGGAGATGTTGGTGCGCTGGTTCACGCCCGCTCCGTGGCGAACCACCGAAGCCGAGGTGGACACGGTTCCCGGAGGCATCTTCCGAACGGTCATGTGCGGCCCCGCGGGCGAGCGCAACGAGGGAACCGGATGCGTCCTCGAAGCCGTTCCCGCTGAACGGTTCTCGTGGACGAACCTGATGGGTCCGGGCTTCACTCCCAACGAACTCGGCGAGGGAGACTTCGGATTCACGGCGACCATCTCGTTCGAGGCCGTCGCCGACGGCACTCGTTACTCCGCGACCGTCAGGCACGTGGACGAAGCCGGGATGCGAGCACACGAGCAGATGGGGTTCCACGACGGCTGGAACGCCGCGTTGGACCAGCTGGTCGAGTTGCTCGGAAATCCGCGTGGCTGAGCGATGAGACGCGGACCACGATGACGATCGCTTCCTGGCTCCTGTTGTCGTTGGCCGCGGTGATGGCCGTCGTCGATTGGGTGGCCGTGGCCCGCGAGAACGCCGTGCTGGAGTACGTCAGCAAGCCCGCGGCCACGGTGGCCCTCGCGCTGTTCGCGGTGTCCATCGACGTGGAGCACACCGCCTCGTGGGCGTGGTTGGTCGTGGCCCTGGTGTTCTGCCTACTCGGTGACGTGTTCTTGATGTTGCCGGGGAACCGGTTCGTGCCCGGCCTGGCCTCGTTCGCCGTGGCCCAGGTGATGTTCGCCATCGGCTTCGCCGTGGGGGAGACGAGTGCGGCGCGTTGGCCGGTGGCCGCCGTGATCGCGATTCCGGTGGCTTCGTTGTTGGCGCGACGTTTCGTGGGAGCGATCCGTCGATCGGGACACCCCGAGTTGGTGGTTCCGGTGTCGGTCTACGTGGTGGTGATCACGATGATGGCAGTGTCGGCGGTGGCCAGCGGATCGTGGGTCGCGGTCGCCGGTGCGATCGTCTTCATGTTCTCCGATGCCTTGATCGCCGAGACGAGGTTCGTGAAGGCTCGCTCGTGGCAACCCGTGGGCATCATGGTGACGTATCACTTGGCGCTGGCTGGCCTCGTGCTGTCGCTCTTGAACTGAGGGTCGGTGCGACCGCGTCAGGTCGTGGTGGCTGCACGTCCGAAGGAGTAACCGGGGCGCAACCGCAGATTGTCGGGGAAGTTCGGGCCCGACAAGACGGACTCTCCCTCCCAACTGATCGGTCCGAACGGCATGTTCGGCTGCCCGTTACCACCGTGGATCCGGTCGGCCGCCGCATCGTCGAGGTCGAGCACGCACGCCGCTCGAATCGCGACGTCGTCGGGCATCTCGATCACGTCGTCACCGTGACCCGGTCCGGTGCGCCGCGGCACGGGCAGTCCGAGTCGTTCGTACTGTTCGACCGGACAGTCGTTGCGCGCCATCTCGAGCAACATCAACCGGATCATGCGCATCTCGACGTCGATGTCGTCGAGAGGGTTCGTTTGTCCGGGGTCGGCCTGAACGTCGAACAGCAACGTGGCGCGACGCCCTTGTCCCACCGGGTTGCTCTTGCTCAACAATGCGCCGGGGGTGCGCGAGGGGATTCGCATGACCTTGCACCCCTTGGTGAACGAGAAGCCGTCGGAGCGCTCCCAATCCTGCAGTTCGCGCGGCGAGAACAACGTGCGCATGTGGGTGGGCATCAACGTGTATTCGAACAAGGGGGAGTTGTCCTCGGTGGTGTGCGAGCGCATGTACACCCATCGTCCGTCGGTGACATTCACCTGGGCGCCCATCACCCCGTAGAGAGCCGCTTCACGGGCCGGTTCGTCGTTCACCATGCGGTCGCGCAACGGAGTGCCCTGCATGTCGGCGGGCCGGTCGATCCCGAAGTAGTCGAGAATCGTCGGAGCGAGATCGATCGTCTGGGCCAACGACGCACGGGTGACGTTGCGGCACGCGGGTTCCCGCGGGTCCCAGGCCCAGAACGGGATGTGCGCGATCTCTTGGAAGAAGGGGGTCACGACCTTGGCCCACCAGTCGTGCTCGCCCATCAGGAAGCCGTGGTCGGTGTTGACGAGCAGCATCGTGTCGGCCCACAGATCGTGCTCGTCGAAGACGTCGAGCACCCGTCCGAGTTGCTGATCGCAGTAGCTCAACAACGCGGCGTACATGTACCGGATGTGGGCGACCGTCTGCTCGTCCTCGCGCACCTGTCGGTAGGGCGGCCAGTCGAACGGCGGTCCGTCGTACTCGTGGGGGTAGAGCGCTTGGAACTCGGGCTGGGTGAAGAAAGGTTCGTGCGGGTCGAACGTCTCGATCTGCAGGAACCACCGGTCTGCGTCGAGGTTGCGTTGGATGAACTCGAGTCCGAGGCTGAACGTCTTGTGTTGCGACTGCAACTCGGCCGAACCCATGTGGCCACGGTTGATGTTGTCCTGTGTTTGGAAGCGCAGCATCTGCGTCTCGGGCCAGCGACCCACGCTGGGGGAGCGATCGCGCAGGGCCTGAACGTCGCCGATCCACTTGTCGCCCTCCTGGCCGCGCACGAGATCGAACGTGGTGTAGCGCTGGTGATAGGTCGCGCCGCCGTCCTCCCAGTAGTGGTGGTGATCGGTGACCTTGTGCGAGTGGACGTCGTGGCGGTCGAGGATGGCGGGCATCGAGTCGTCGAATGGTTCGAGGGGTCCCCACGACCGGTGCAGGAAGTTGTAACGGCCGGTGTGCATTTCGCGTCGGGCCGGCATGCACGGCATCGAACCGACGTAGAAATTCTGGAACTGCACGGTGCGTTCGGCGAGCCGTTGGAAGTTGGGCGCCTTCACCCACTCGTTCCCGTAGGAGGGCAGGAAGTGTCGGCACAAGGTGTCGTACATCACGACCACGCAGCGCTTTCGGGTGCTGTCGCTCATCGTTCCTCCGTCGACGTTTGCCGACAGACCGTACCGCCGACTGGGCGGGCGCCCGGAATCCACGCTCGCTGGCGGGGCCATGGCCTCTGGTCGGAGACCAAAAAGGGTGTTCTCAGTCCTGCAGGACCGCGAACCAACGGTTTTCGTTGTCGGCGAAGGCGAAGGAGGCGACACCGCCGTGCTCTCCGACTTCGGTGGCCTGCACGCCCTTGGCGACGAACGCGGCTCGAGTGGCCGCGAGATCTGGCACTCGAAAGGCGATCGACGGCGTGGCGAGATCGAGTCCGCCCGGATTGTCTTTCATCAATTCGAGCGGTACCAGTTCGAAGTTGAAATCCAGATCCGCGAAGCCGATTTGGACGACCCGGAATTCGCCCGCCTGTTTGTGGCTCTTCTCGATCATGCCGACTTGCTCGGTCCAGAAACCCAGACACGCATCGACGTCGTGCACATAGAGCACCACGTACGCGACTTTCATCTCACCCTCCCGCTCGGATGGTGGAGCTGGGGGGAATCGAACCCCCGTCCATCAGGCGATGAGCGTTCGTGCTACGACCATTCCCGATTTCGAGACTGACGCAATCTCCCCGACGGGTCGGCTGTCCGCCATCGCTGGCGGACCACGACACGTCTTTCCGTGCGGTCAGCGGTCTTTCCCGCCGTCAGCCGTCTTTCCGGCTGCCATCCCCCGCTTCTGTTGCCGGGCTGCGGTGGATCGGCCCCGTGCGCCATTTCTGGTCACGATGT
>JBJTFY010000058.1:0-10379 GCA_046093625.1 Actinomycetota bacterium | reverse complement strand
CTTCGAGCCCGTCACGGCGCTACGACGCAGACTGTCGAAGATCCTTACAGGTTCGGACCGCTGCTAGGGCCACTGGACGATCATCTTTTAATTGAAGGGACCCATCTCGACCTTCCAGAGCGCCTCGGTGCCCCAGGACTGACCGAGGCGGATGGTCGCCACGGCCACGCGCAGCGCCGCCGCCTCGTCCGGTTCGAGGTCGAGTTCACCCAACTCGTACTCCGATCGCAGGATCCGGTACCCGGTCATGCCCGCCTGATCACCGCCGAGCACCACCGAATCGATGGGGACACCCTCGTCGCGCAGGATCGCCTTGTCACGCTCGAACGCGGCCCGCGCCGCCACGAGGTTGTCGGGATACTGACCACGCAGGCCGTTGCGGATCTCGTCGAAGGTCACGTGGCGTCGCGCCGAGAGCAAGAGCGCCAGCAGGTTCGTCACTCGCTCGAGTTGATGCATCCCCACCCTCGCGTCATTCCCGTCGTAGCCATCGGAGCATGGAGTGGGTCGCCGGGTCGCCGGAACGGTCGTCGACCCGACCCTCGGCCGGGCGGGCGAGTTCGTTCGCCAGTTCCTTGCCCAACTCGACGCCGAACTGGTCGAAACTGTTGATGCCCCATACGAAACCCTGGATCGCCACGACGTGCTCGTACAACGCCACCAACTGGCCGAGCACCGCCGGCTCGAGGCGGCGGGCGACGATCGTCGTCGACGGGCGATTCCCGGGGAAGACCCGGTGCGCGCGGTGGTCGTCGACGCGCACTTCGTCGAGGGAACGGCCGAACGCGAGAGCACTCGCCTGGGCCAACATGTTCAGGAACAACGTCTCCTGACGCCCGTCGTCGATCGCGTCGACCGATTCGGCGAACCCGATGAAATCGACCGGAACGACGTCGGTTCCTTGGTGCAACGACTGCATGAACGCGTGTTGGGCGTTCGTGCCGGGCTCTCCCCAGATGACCGGTGCCGTCGCCCGCCCCACCGGTCGCCCGTCGAGCGCGACCGACTTGCCGTTCGATTCCATGTCGAGTTGCTGCAGGTAGGCCGGGAAGCGCCGCAGGTCGTGCGCGTAGGGCAGCACGGCCTTGGTGGGTAGCCCGAGCACGTTTCGATTCCAGACTCCGACCGCGGCCATCAACACCGCGACGTTGGCGCGGCCCGCGGTGGTGCGCACGTGCTCGTCCATCGTGTGCATGCCGGCGAGCAACTCGTCGAATGCCCGTTCGCCGACGCCCAACATGAGCGACAACCCGATGGCCGATCCGAGCGAATAGCGACCCCCGACCCAGTCCCAGAACCCGAACACCTCCGACACCCCGAAGTCGACCGCGGCAGCGGCATTGGTGGTGACCGCGACGAAATGTCGGTCGAGATCGGCGGCCCCGACGCGCGAACCCAACCACCGTCGTGCGGCCGCGGCGTTGGCCATGGTCTCGACGGTGGTGAACGTCTTGGACGACACCACGAACAGCGTCGTCTCGGGGTCGAGATCGGCGAGGTTCGACGCCAAGTCGGCGGGGTCGACGTTCGCCACGAATCGACAACGGATCCCCGCGACCCGACGGTGCCGCAGCGCCTCGTACGCCATGGCCGGGCCGAGATCACTGCCCCCGATACCGATGTTCACGATCGTCGTGACAGGTCGGTGCGCGGCCGACCGTCGCTCTCCGGCGTGAACCGCGCGGGTGAACGCCCGCAGGCGCGACAATTCGTCGTGGACCGAACCCGCCACGTCGGTTCCGCCAATGATGCTCGTGGATCCGAACGGACGACGCAGGGCGACGTGGCCCACCGATCGGTTCTCGGTGCGGTTGACCGGTTCACCACCGAACAACGCGGCGATGCGACCGGGCACGTCGACGGCCGCGAAGAGATCGAGCACGGCGTCGATCACCACGTCGTCGACGAGTTGCCGTGAGAAATCCAAGCGCAGGTCGCCCACCTCGCGGGTGAGACTCGCGACGCGCCGGTCGTCGGCGGCGAACAACGCGCGCAACGATTCCGGTCGGGGCACGGCGAGCACACGCTGCCACGCCTCGGCGATCGGCCCATCGGTCACGGGCGGAACGCTAGTGGAGAATCCTCCGACGGACCCGCCGAGTGATAGGAAGAGGTCGTGCAGTCCGAACGCCTCGACACCGCGTCGGACGCCCCCGACCGGAGCGGCGTGGCCACGGGCATCGGTGCGTACGTTCTGTGGGGCTTCATCACCGTCTACTGGAAGGCCCTGCGGGACTTCGCGCCGCTCGAGTTGATCGGATTCCGTATCACCTTGTCCTCGCTTCTCCTGATCGGCGTGCTGGCGTGGCAGGGAAAGGTACGCAGTCTCCTGCGCCGATTGCGTGACGAGGGACTCCGGGGACGGATCGCTCTGGCTTCCCTGCTGTTGTCGATCAACTGGACCACCTACGTGGTGGTGGTCCACGAGGGGAAGGTCATCGAGGCCGCCCTCGGCTACTTCATCGCGCCGCTCGGAACCATGTTGCTCGGGGTCAAGGTGTTGCACGAACGGCTACGGCCGGTGCAGTTGGCGTCGGCCGGGTTGGCCGCCCTCGCCGTCGTGGTGCTGACCGTGAGCTACGGCCGCGTCCCCGTCTACGCGTTGGCGATGGCCGCGTCGTGGTGCTTGTACGGACTCTTGAAACGGCAGGTCCCCCTCGCGCCGGTCGAGAGCCTGATGTCCGAAACGGTCGTCCTCGTCATCCCGGCGCTGGCGCTGGTCGCGTTCCACCTGCGCTACGACACGTCGGTGCTGCGGTCGGCTTCGGTCGGCGAGTTCGTGCTCGTCGCCCTGACGGGCGTCGTCACCGCGGTGCCCTTGCTGATGTTCGCCCACGCGTCGTTGCGTCTGCCGTTGACGGTTCTCGGACCGATGCAGTACTCGGTTCCGGTCATCAACTTCCTGCTCGGCTGGCTCGCCTATCACGAGCGCCTGACCGCCAGTCGGATCGTCGGCTTCGGGTTGGTCTGGATCGCTCTGATCATCGTCACCGTGGACTCGATCAGCCGTGCCCGAGCCTCGTCTAACGTTGGCGACGCATGAATCGCCGAGTGATCGCCCTCGCTTCCGTCGTGGCCGCGTCCTCGACCGTTCTGTTGTCGGCGTGTTCCACGTCGGCCGGTGACTACGAGCGCGAGGCCGAGAAGTTCCTGGAGAGTGACGACCTCGCCGAGGAGGCCGGCTACCGATTCAGCGACGCCGACTGCGAAACACCGACCGTCACCATCACCGGCACGCAGTTCACCTGCTCGGCCACCGACAACGACGGTGACGTCTGGGCCTTCGTCGCCGAGATCTCCGGCGACCGCGAGATCTTGATCGTCTCGGGCGAGGTTCAGGGCTGACGTCCGGCCCGAGAATGCCCGTGGCCCGCCCCGAAGGGCGGGCCACGACGAATCGATGAGTGCGGATCAGCTCTCGAACTCGGTGATCAACTCTCCGATGTCGGCGAACACCTTGGTGGTCGCGTTGTACTGGACGACCTGCAACGACTCGGCCTGGTAGGCGTCGTCGGCACCGCTCATCTTCATCACGACCCCGGGCCGGGCGAGCATGGGCTCGAACGAATAGTTGCGGGCGGCGTTCATGATCGAGGCCCGCGTCAATCCCTCCGGCGAGGACGCCGCGAGACGCAGGATCTCGACGGTGATCTCCATCACGTTCCATCCGGCACTCGCCGTCGTGGCGACGTCGTGCTTGCCCTGGGCATCCATGTAGTTCACGTAGGTCTCGACCTTGGGCAGCGTCGCGTAGTCGGGATTGTTGATGTCGACGAGGTTGCTCGAGGTGTACAAACCATCGGCGGCCGCGCCGGCCACGGTCAGAATCAGCGACGAGGCGCAGGTGGCCGTGAGGAACACCTTGGGGTCCCAGCCGGCGTTCGCCGCCTTGGCCTCGGTCACGGTCGACAGGAACGAGGGGCACTGCGCGCCGAGCGGCACCGCCAGGATCGCGTCGGGAGCCTTGGCGGCGATCGCGTTCACCTGGGCCGTCGGCGGCTCGGCGGCGGCGGCATCGATCGTCTGCTCGTCGACGATCTCGATGCCGTTCGCCGGATCGGCGGCCAATTCCTGGAAGGCGTCGACGTACGCCGCCCCGAAGTCGCTGTTCACCGTGAACAGCGCGACCTTGGCGCCGTCGGGGAACAATTCGTGGATCGCCCGGGCGTAGGCCTTCGACTCGACGTCGTAGGGCACGAGCGCGCCGGTGGTCCAGGGGTACTCCTCGACGTTGCCCCAGTCCGGCGAGCCGGTGAGAGCCTGGATCTGCGGAACGCATTCCTCGTTCAACGTGTCGCGGACCGACAAGTTGCCGGGAGTGCCGACGATTCCGGTGACGAGGTTGACCTCACCGTCGAGCAACTTGTCGACGGCGCCGGGGGTCAGGTCCTTGTTGTACTGCTCGTCTTCGACCTGCAACTCGATGGCGACGTCACCGAGGATCTTGTTCTCGTTCGCGTACTTGATGTAGGCATCCATGCCGTCGCGCACGGGAGCGAACGCGAGAGCGGCGGTGCCACCCGACAACGGCAACACGGTGCCGATGCGGACCGTGCCCGTGATCGGAGCGGTCGCGGCGTCGGGATCGGCGCACGCCTCGGTGTCGACCGCCCACGCGGATTCGGTGCCGGGTGCCTCGGTGCCGGGCGCCTCGGTGTTCGGAGCCTCGGAACCGGTGACCTCGGTGCTCGGAGCCTGGGTGGTCGACGAGCCGTCGTCACCACCGCACGCGACCACGAGCAGGGCGCCCGCGACCGCCAGGGCCGGGATACGGAAACTGATGCGCTTCATGTTCCTCCAGGGGGTTCGCTCGGTCGACGGACCGATGGGCGAAGAGTATCCGTGTCACCGTCGGTGAACGCCCGCGGGCGGATCGACGCGCGCGAATTGTGTCTCAGGTCACCACGAGCGGGCGTCACTCCGGCGCGACGCGCACGACGAGCCGGCCGACGCGACGCGCGAGTCCGACGAGCCCGAACGGCGCGACGAACATCACGAGGAGGAGCCCCACCGCGAGGAGCAAGGTGGCCGGCGAGCTGTCGGCCCAGCCGAAGAGCGTGCCCATGAAGCCGGTCTTGGTCTTTCCGAGGTCCCGGGTGGCATTGTCGAAGATGACGTAGACCACCGCCCCGACGATCGGGCCACCCAAGGTCGCCGAACCGCCGATGACCATGATGAGCAGGAAGATGATCGAACCCAACAGCGTGATGTTCTGACTGTCGGGGGTCACCAGACCCGTGCGCAGAGCGAAGAGCACTCCGGACGACGAACACAAGGCCGCCGAGACTCCGAACACCAGCACCTTGGTCGAGGTGATGTCGACGCCCATCACCGCGGCCGCCGTCTCGTTGTCTCGGATGGCGATCAGCGAACGACCGACCCGGCTCTTCACGATCCCCCGGACGACCAGATAGGCGACGACCAGAACGACGAACGCGAGCCAGTACGCGAACACCGCACGACCGTCACGACCCTTCAATTCGCCGAGAAGCGGCCATTCGGGAATCTGGTCGTACTTCACGCCGTCGATGCCCTTGGCTCCGTTGGTGAGCCACTCGAGTTTCCGCCACCGCACGAGAGTCGGGAAGAGAACGGCGACCGCGAGGGTGACCAAGGCGAGATAGACGCCGCGGATCCGGAGGGCCGGAAGACCGATGAGACAGCCGACGACGAAGGTCACCGCCGCTGCCGCGAAGAAGGTGTAGCCCGGGCTCCAACCGTGCTCGGTGACGAGGATGGCCGAGGTGTAGCCGCCGATCCCGAAGAACGCCGAGTGGCCGATCGAGATCTGGCCGGTGTACCCGAGCACCAAATTCAACGACAGCGCCGCGATGGCCAGAGCGAAGGCGTCGGCGAATTGCCCGACCCGGGCCGTGGACATTTGGGTGGGCACGTACAACACCAACGCGACGGTCACCGCCACTCCCACGAATCGCAGGATCCAATGGACGGGAGATCCGTGTCGCACTTCGAACACGTTCAGACCCTCTCCACCTTGGTCGACCCGAAGAGGCCCGACGGCTTGAACAACAACACGATGAAGATCGTCACGAGAGCCACGGCCAGCTTCATGTCCTGGCCCACCCAACCCGGTGCATACCCGGCGACGAGTTGTTCGCCCACTCCGATGCCGAGCCCGGCGATCACCGCGCCCCCGGGACTGTCGAACCCGCCGAGGGTGGCCGCCGCCGAGGCGTAAATGAAGACCGAGAACATCAGTCCCGGCGTCAACTCTCCGTTGATGCCGCCCACGAGCGTGCCCGACAGAGCCCCCATCGCGGTCGCGATGCCCCATGACGACGCGAGCACCAATCCGGTCGGCACGCCGACCAATCGAGCCGACTCGGGATTGCTCGCGACCGACCGCATCGCGAGACCGAACTTGGTGCGCGAGAAGAGGAGGAACAACGCACCCATGAGCGCGAGGGCAACCACGAGCACTCCGAGGTATTCGTAGCGCCACACCGCGCCGAGAATCCGCACGAAGTCGTCGGGAGCGTGGGGGAACAGGCTCGGCATGGCCTCGGCCGGAATTCCGCCCCAGATCAGACCCGACAACGAGTTGAGGCCGAGCAAGAGCGCGATCGACACCACGAACACCGCGGCTTGTGACTTGGCGGCGACCTTCCTGATCATCGTCACTTCGACCGTCGCTCCGAGCGCGAAGCCGCACACCATGCCGAGGATCGTGGAGAGGACGAGCGGGACGCCCGAGTGATCGAACTGCCAGACGAGAAAGGCGCACAAGGTGCCCATCTCGCCCTGGGCGAAGTTGAGGTGGCCGGTACCACGGAACACGACCACGAGTCCGAGGGCCAGCAGTGCGTACACCGACCCGAAGGACAGTCCGTCGAAGACGTATTGGAGGAATCGTTCCATGTCAGGACCCCAGATACGCCTTTCGGATGCTCTCGTCGTCGACGAACTCGGCGGCCGAACCGGAAGCGACGATGCGACCCGTGCCGATCAGGTACACCCGGTGCGCGATCTTGAGCGCCAGGTTCGCGTTCTGCTCGACGAGCAGAACCGACAACCCCTCGTCGACGTTCAAGCGGCGCAATACGTCGAACAACTCCTGTGTGATCAACGGGGCGAGTCCGAGGCTCGGCTCGTCGCAGAGCAGTAATTTGGGTCGACTCATGAGTGCGCGCGCGATCGCCAGCATTTGCTGCTCGCCGCCCGAGAGGCTTCCCGCCTTCTGGTCGCGACGTTCGGCCAGTCGCGGGAAGACCTCGAACCAACGGTCGATGTCGGCGTCGATGGCGTCACGACGCACGTAGCCCCCGAGTCGGAGATTGTCGGTCACCGACAACTCCGGAAAGGTGCCCCGCCCCTGCGGAACGTGGGCCACACCCAGACGAACGATCGCCTCCGGCCCCAAGCGCGTGATGTCACGACCGGCGAAGGTCACCGAACCGGAACGAGCGATGGCGCCCGACACCGCGCGCATCGTCGTGGTCTTGCCCGCTCCGTTGGCACCGAGCATGACGGCGATCTCGCCCTGCTCCACCCGGAAGTCGATTCCCGCGAGCACCTCGACCGGTCCGTAACCGGCCCGCAACGACGACACCTCGAGCAGGCTCATTCGTCGCCTCCCAGGTACGCACGAACGACCTCGGGGTCGTTGCGCACTTCTTCGGGACGTCCTTGGGCGATCTTGCGACCGAACTCCATGGCCACGACCTGGTCCGAGATCCGCATGACCATGGACATGTGGTGCTCGACCAACAGGATCGTGAGATCGAACGACTCTCGCAAGTCGAGAATCGTGTCTCCGATCTCGTCGACCTCGGAGTGGGTCAATCCGGCCGCCGGTTCGTCGAGGAGGAGGAACTTGGGGCGGGCGGCCAGCGCGCGGGCGATCTCGAGTCGTTTCAGCGTCCCGAACGGCAGCGCTGCGGCGGGATGATGGGCAAGATCCGCGAGCCCGAGTCGCTCCAGAAGTTCTCGCGACCACTCGCGCATCGCGCGGTTCTCACGAGCGGCACCGACGCGGGCGATCGCCCGCCACACGCCGACCGACCCCTGCGAGTGGGCCCCGACCATGACGTTCTCGAGCAAGGTCATCGACGGGAACAACGCGAGAGTCTGGAAGGTGCGGGCGATACCGAGATGCGCGATCCCGTGGGCCGGCACCGACAGCAAGTCGCGACCGTCGAAGGTCACCGAACCCGCGGACGGCTGGTAGATCCGACTCACCACGTTGAACATGGTGGTCTTGCCCGCTCCGTTCGGACCGATGAGTCCGCACACGACGCCCGGCTCGATGGAGAAACTGAGTCCGTCGAGCGCCACGATCCCTCCGAATTCGACCGTCACGTCGCGAACGTCGAGCAAGGACGCGGGGGTGTCCACGACGCGAACTGTACCGTCGACCCGCGCGGGGTGCGTCATCCGCCACGCAACGTGACACCCGACGAGCGAGCGCGACCTGCGAGACTGTCGGCATGGTCTCATCCAACGATGTCCACGACTCGTCGGTCGATGGCACCGTCGAGATCCGCCCGTGGTGGCAGAACCCGATCAACTTCGTCGCCATCGCACTGTCGTCGGCGTTGCTCGGTGCCGGCATCGGCTACTACGCCGGCGATGCGTCGGCCACCCCCGATCGCAACGCCGTGGATG
Organism: Actinomycetota bacterium; assembly: GCA_046093625.1. Classification (GTDB taxonomy): domain Bacteria; phylum Actinomycetota; class Acidimicrobiia; order Acidimicrobiales; family Ilumatobacteraceae; genus Casp-actino8. The sequence continues at coordinate 1,754 of JBJTFY010000058.1, read as the reverse complement.
TCGGGTTCCTGCAGGACATGCGATACCACCACGACCAGGCGGTTCAAATCGCGTACTTCTATCTCACCGGCGTCGACGACCCGAACCCGCGTCTGCGCCTCATCGCCGAGGAGATCCTGTTGTCCCAGCAACTCGAGTCCGGTCGCATGGTTCAGTTGTTGCGTTCGTTCGGCGCCGCCGAGGCCAACGACACCGGCGTGGCCATGGGATGGATGGGTCATGCCATGCCCATCGACGAAATGGAAGGTCTGGCCAGTGAGCGAGAGCTCGACGAGTTCGCCGCCGCCGACGGGACCGAGGCATCGCGCATCTTCGCCACCTTGATGATCGCCCACCATCGAGGCGGGGTCGAGATGGCCGAATTCGCGGTGGCCAACGGCGAGAGTGGCGTCGTGCGTTCGATGGCCGAGTCGATGATCACCGGCCAACGGGCCGAGATCGCGGAGATGGAAGGAATTCTCGCCTCGCTATGAGCGCGGGGTTCGTGCGAGTTCGTCGGGCGGGCCTCGCGCTCGCCGTCATCGCTCTCCTCGCACCTCTCGCCGGCTGTGGGGCCGACGAAGCCGGGGTGACCGCCGAGTCCTATGGTTCGCTGTCCTCCAACACCCCGGGAACCGACGGCGACGAGCTGATCGCCGACACCGAGGTGCCGAGCGGCGGATTCGACGACGGATTCCCCCTCGACGCCGACAAGCCGACCCGTGACTACGACCGTGTCCTCATCGACGCGATCGACGACATCCAGCAGTTCTGGCGCGACAACTACGAGACCGCCTACGCGAACGCCGGTTCCTACCCCGACCTGCGCGGAGGCGTGCACCCCGCGTACCCCGAACGAACCAGTGGCCTCCCCTCGGGTTGCGAGTTCACGGGCGACTTCGCCGACGTCGAGGACAACGCGTTCTACTGCGACGAAGGCGACTTCATCGTCTACGACGACAGCGGTCTCTTCCCCCAGTTCGCCGACGAATTCGGTCCGGTGACCGTCGCGGTGATCATGGCCCACGAGTGGGGGCACGCCATCCAGTCGTCCCACCGACACGACGTGCTCTACTCGTTCGTCAGCACCACGCTCGAGTTGCAGGCCGACTGCTTCGCCGGTGCCTGGGTGGGGCACGTGCGGTCGGAGGGACTGAACGGCTAGTCGATCAGCCAGTCCGACATCACCGGGGCGCTGCTCGGCCTCGTGCAGATCGGCGACGCGCCCGGCGGATCGGCGTACGACCCGCTCGCCCACGGTTCGGCGTTCGATCGGGTGAGCGCCTTCCAGGACGGGTTCACGGGCGGCCTGACACCGTGCGTCGACTACGAGACGAACGAGCCACAACCCTTGCAATTCGGGTTCACCGCCGAGGAGCTCAGTCGACCCAATCCGGGCGACTTCCCCTTCGGCGACGAGATGTTCGTTTCGATGCGCGACGACTTGAAGGTGTTCTGGGACGCCGTGGTGTCCGAGGACGCGAACTTCACCCCACCGGAACTCACCCTCGTCGACAGCGCGGAGCTGCAGTGCCCGGACGGACCGGGCTCGAACGTCGTTCGCGGCGTCCTGTGGTGTGGCGACGCGAACGAGGTGGTGATCTCGCTCCCGGTCGCCCGCGACTTCTACGACCTCGTCCCCGGGGACTTCAGCGTGGCGTATCTGATCGGGCTCGGTTACGCCGAGGCGGTTCAGGACGCCATCGGCACCGGGCTGTACTCGGCCGAACGCGCATTGCTCGACGACTGCATGGTCGGCATGTGGTCGAGCGACA
>JBJTFY010000057.1:0-4764 GCA_046093625.1 Actinomycetota bacterium | reverse complement strand
GTACCGCGGAGACGACGTCGAGGAGGGTGAGGTCTGGGAGATCGACCGGGTCACCGGCATCACGACCCCGAAGCCGGTCGACTTGAACCGTTGGCACTACGCCGAGGCGTGGGGACGCTGCACGAATCTCGCCGACCCTCTCGACACCGGCACCGGTCATCTCGAGTCGGTGGTGCTCGGCCCCTACGAAGGTTTGCGGTGAGGGCCCTCGTCCTCGGTGGCTCGGTCTTCGTCGGCCGCCGACTCGTCGAGCGTCTCGTGTCCGGGGGTCACGACGTCGCGGTGTTGAACCGGGGAGTCACGCCGACCGCGTTGCCCGATGGTGTCGAGCACATCGTGGCCGACCGCACCGACGGCGATTCGATGTCGCGCGCGTTGTCCGGTCGCGACTGGGACGCGGTCTTCGACGTGTCCGGATTCGTGATGGTGGCCGGTGGTAGCGACATCTCCGGCTTGCTCGACCTGCTCGACAGTCGCGTCGGCCACTACGTGTACGTCTCGTCGATCATGGCGTACGACCAATCCCAACTCGGGGTGTTCCCTTGGCACGAGGAACTCGACACCGACCGGTCCGGCCCCCGCTCGTACGGCGGATTCAAGGCCATGGCCGAGGGTCGAATGATCGAACGTCACCGGCGGACCGCGTTCCCGGCGACCATCGTCCGACCGGCGGCGATCTACGGACCGTGCAACAACATCTACGACATGGAGACCCCCATGTTCCTGCGGCTCATCCAACGCCGCCCGATCCTGGTGCCGCACGGCGGCCTGGTGACCGGTTCCTACGGACACGTCGACGACCTCTGTCGCATGATGGTCGATCTCGTCGGTGTCGAGCGCGCCGTGGGTGAGGTGTTCAACGCCACCGCCGAGGCGGTGACCACCCGCCACTACGTCGACACCCTCGCGACGATCGTCGGCGTCGAGCCGAACATCGTGATGGTCCCCGACGAGCGTCCGGACGGTTTCCCGAACGGGGTCTGGGGACACCTCTTCGGTGATCGTCACCACGCGGTGTTGAGCATGGACAAGGCCCGTCACGTGCTCGGCTTCGAACCCGAGTTCGGATTCGAGGACGGTCACCGTCACACCTACGGCTGGTTCAAGGCGCAGGGCTGGGATCGACTCGACGGTCCCTTGTCGGACCCGGTGTGGCGTTCGAGGTGGGACTTCGACGCCGAGGCTCGGGCCGCGAAGCTGCTCGGAGTCGCGTGATGGCGGCCGACTTCGACGACACGACGGTGATGTCCAACACCGCGTCCATCCTGCGCCACACCGTTCTTCCCGCGATCGACGACCCGGCGGTCCGCCAAACGGTCATCCAGTTGATCGCGGTGCTCGAACGCCAGGTCGATCCGACCCATTCGCGGGGCGACGGTGCACCGGACGTCGAGGCGCTCGACGCGAAGTTGGCCGCCGACGGCGGGGTGCTGTCGGCGTTCCGAGGTCGGCTGAATCCGTCATGAACCAGGGCGAGTCAGCGGCCCTCGCGGAGTGGTTCGTGCGCGAACTGGGCTGGGCCGGCGTCGAATCGTTCCGGCGGATCAGCGAGGGCCATTCGCGCGAGATGGTGGTGGCGACGTCACCGGACGGCGCGCGGGCGGTGGTGCGCATCGAACAAGGCGGGGTGTTCGGCACGGACGGCCGACTCGAACGACGGCTGATGTCGGCCCTGCGCGCGAGCGACGTGCCCGTCGCCGAGATCATCGGAGCCGACGACACCGGTCGGGTCATCGGGCGGCGTTTCTTCGTGATGTCGTTCGTCGCGCACGATCCGACCGCCGCGTCACCGGTCGACGATTTCATCGCCCGTCTCCACGACGTGCACCGTCTCGACCCCCGTGCGACGCCGTTGCGCGAGGTGTGGACGACGATGCCCTCCTCGGCGCGCGAGGCGACGATCGCCCAGGTTCACCGCTGGCGCGACGTGCATCGGGACTCGGTCGACGAGCCGGTGGCCCTGCTGGAGGACGCGGCCCGGTGGCTCGAACGACACGCGCCCGAGGGTGATCGGATCGCGGTGATTCACGGCGACGCCGGGCCCGACAACTTCGTGCACGACGGTGTCCGGGTCACCGCGCTGACGGACTGGGAGTTCGGGCATCTCGGGGATCCGATGGAGGACTGGGTCTTCTGCATCCAGATGCGCGGTTCACGGGCGCTTCCCAAGGACGAGTGGTTCGGACGCCTGCGCGAGGTGACCGGAATCGAGATACCCGCCGAGGTCTGGAACTACTGGGAGGCCTTCAACTACTTCAAGGGGTCGTGCGCCAACCTGTCGTGCCGGCGTCTGTACGCGACGGGCGTCAACCCCGCGCCGAACATGGCCATCGTCGGCACCGCGGTCCACCGGGTCTTCCTGCGCCGACTGGTCGACCTCGGGGTGACCGCTCGTTGATGTGGCAGTATTCGGCATGAGTTCCGATCAGCGCACCGACGACCCACGCATACAGTTGGTCCGCGATCTCTTCGCGGCCTGGAGCAGCGGCGACGCCGACGCACCCGTGCACATCATGCATCCGGACGCCGTCCTGAACGACATAGTCGGTGGCTCGCACAGCGGCTGGCCCGCGATCCGCGCCTTCTTCGCCAAGGGCCTCGACAAGTGGCCCGACCTCGTGCTCGAGCCCGATCAGTTCTGGACGAGCGACGACGGTGTGGCGGTCACCTGGGTGATGAGTGCGACCGTGAGTGCCGAGATGGGTGCTCTGCTCGGGGCCCAGCACGTCGGGAAGAAGTGGGTGAGTCCCGGAATGAGTTGGTTGCGCATCGTCGACGGCCGCGTCGTGCACGAGGTCGACTACCACGACAGTGGCGCGGTGCCGAAGTCGCTCAACGCGCAGTGAAACCGATGTGAAGGTGTTTGAGCGCGCGTAGGCAGAAGTTCGGGTGGTGCTCGAAGTCGTTCGCCCCTTCGACGAACCACATGCTCTCGATGCGGTCGACCAAGGCCCGAAAACCGATGACGAGTTCGCGTCGTGCCAGTGGAGCACCGAGACAGTGGTGGGTGCCGAAGCCGAACGCCACGTGGCTGCGTAGGTTGTCGCGGTCGAGGTCCATGCGTTCCGGGCAGTCGAACTGACGCTCGTCACGATTAGCGGCCCCGTAACGCACGTTGACGACCGAACCGGCCGGAATCGTCACGCCGTGCAACTCCACGTCGATGGCCGCGGTGCGGAAGAGGCCCTGCACGGGCCCCTCGAGTCGCAGCACCTCCTCGGCGAGCAAGGGCACGTAGCGGTCGGGATCGGAGACGACCTTGTCCCACTGGTCGGGGTTCGCGATGAGCAGTCGAACCCCCTCGGCCAATGCGTTGGTCGTCGTCTCCGAGCCGCCGACGAACGTGTCGGCCATCATCTCGGCGTGCAATTCGTTGTCGGTGAGGGGGCGACCCCACTCCGGTATCACCGTGTTCACGAGATCGCTGAGCAGAGTGTCGTCCGGCTCGCGTCGAAGACGATCGAAGATCGGCTGGAAGTAGTGCTGGGCCTCGATCTCCATCTCGGTCGACCAGATCGCCTCGTCCTCGGTCTGCATCATCCCGAGTCGGTGCACCCAGGCGTCGGTCCAGGCCTTGAGGCGCCAGAGATCGTCGTCGTGAGCACCCATTTGCCGACCGATCACCGTGAGAGGGAATGGGATGGCGAACGCACGAACCCAGTCGCATCGGCCGACGTCGACGAATTCGTCGATCAGGCGATGCGCGAGTCCGACGATGAAGTCGTCCATCTCCTTGATCTTGGCCGGACGGAAGGCGTGGTTGAACAACGCGCGCATCTCGCGGTGCTCGGGATCGTCGCGGGCGGCGAGTGTCGCTCCGGGTACCCAACCCTTCTCCTCGTAGATGGCCCGGAGTCGCGCGGAGCGAGGGTCGACGCGTCCCCGGTGGCGCGCGCTCGTGAAGCGTGCGGTATCGGTGAGGACCATGCGCACGTCCTCGTACCGAGTGATCACGAACATGCCCGTGCGTGGATCGCGCCAGACCGGGGCCTCGTCGCGCAGCGCCGAGTACGCGGGATACGGACAGTCGGACACGACGGGATCGAGCAGGGTGAGTCGCTCGAGATCCGGCCGCTCGGACATGGTTCCATCATGCCCGACGCCGACGGCGGGTGGCGCCTCCCATCGTCGCCCCGGTGCGGTGTGGGCTAGAACAGGGGGATGACCAACAACCGACCCGTGTCCGTCGACGATTACGTCTCGATCCAACGTCTCATCAACCGCTACGCCGACGCCGTCATCCACCGGTCCGGTGAGCAGTGGGGTTCGTGCTGGGCCGACGATGCGGTCTGGGATCTGGGCCGCGGCCGTCTGGTCGAGGGCAAGGAGTCCATCTTGAAGTTGTGGTACGGCGCCATGACCGGTTTCGCCGCGGTGGTGCAGACCGTCCACAACGGCGACGCGTGGCAAGGGGCCACGGCCGACGAGGCCACCGGTCGTTGGGCCATCAGCGAGCGGTTCCGTCGTGCCGACGGTCAGTCGGGCATCCTTCTCGCGCACTACGACGACGCCTACCGCAAGGTGGACGGCCAGTGGCTCTTCTCTCGCCGGTTCCTGCAGGTCCACTACGGAGGACCGGCCGATCTTTCGGCGGACTTCACCAACCACCGTGAAGCGCTCGTCGAGCGCGGCGTGGCCGCGGACGTCTGAGGTCGCGCGATGCCCACTTTCGCCGCCGACCTCGCGCGTGAGCGTCCCGACGAGATAGCCGTGCGCGATCCCGACAAGGCCCTGCGGTGGGCCGACGTCGACGACATCTTGAAC
>JBJTFY010000056.1:0-4251 GCA_046093625.1 Actinomycetota bacterium | reverse complement strand
CCGGTGCGGGTCAGCGACGGGTTGCCGGACGTTTTCCCCGACTGGACCGACCCCCAGTTCTCGTGAGCGACCCCGCGATGCTGTTCGAGCGCGTCGGCGGCATGGATTTCTTCGTGCGGCTGGTGGACGAGTTCTACGCCGGGGTCGTGACCGACGAGGTGCTGTGGCCGTTGTACCCGGACCAATCCGATCTCGACGGCGCCAAGCATCGTCTGACCTTGTTCCTCGCGCAGTACTGGGGCGGGCCCACCACCTACATGGAGGAGCGGGGTCACCCGAAGTTGCGCTTGCGTCACATGCCGTTCCGGGTGGGTCCGCTCGAACGCGATCGGTGGTTGGTGCACATGGCCCGCGCCGTCGAGGCCGTGGTCGCCGATCCGGCGACCCGCGACGAGCTGATGGCGTACTTCGTGCCCGCGGCCGAACATCTGCGTAATGACACCGGGCTGCCCATCGGCAGCACCAAACCGCTCTGATCGTCAGCCGAACACCACGGTCTTGCGGCCGTAGACGAGAACGCGGTGCTCGAGGTGGGCGCGTACCGCGCGGGCCAACACGATGGTCTCGAGATCGCGACCCTTGCGCGTCAGGTCGGCGACGGAGTCTCGATGCGACACCCGAGCGACCTCCTGGTCGAGGATCGGGCCCTCGTCGAGTTCTTCGGTGACGTAATGCGCCGTGGCGCCGATGATCTTCACGCCGCGATCGTGCGCTTGACGATAGGGGTTCGCTCCGATGAAGGCCGGGAGGAAGGAGTGATGGATGTTGATGATGCGCGAGCGAAACGCCTCGACCACCTTCGGGGAGAGGATCTGCATGTAACGGGCGAGCACCACCAGGTCGACTCCTCGTGATCGCAGTTCGTCGATGACCTGCTCCTCCTGACGGGCCTTGGTGTCGGCGGTGACCGGTAGGTGCACGTAGGGCACTCCCATGTGCTCGACCAGATCGGCGTGGTCGGGATGGTTGTCGATGACCACGGCGACATCGGCGGGGAGTTCGCCGGAACGCCAACGTGTGAGCAGATCGAAGAGGCAGTGCGACTGGCGCGAGGCGAGGATGCCCACCCGAGGGCGAACATCGGTGAACTTCAGGTCGACCGCCATGGAGAACCGCGACGAGACGGACGAGAACGCCTCGAGAATCTCGTCGCGTCCGAGCGAGAACCCGTCGAGTTCGAACTCGACGCGCTGAAAGAAAACCTTCTCGACGTCGTCGGTGTGCTGCTCGGCATGGACGATGTTCCCACCGTTCTGGGCGATGAAATCGGCCACGGCGGCCACCACTCCCCGCTGGTCGGGGCAGGAGAGCAACAGAACCGCGGTCACACCGAAAGTGTACGGGCGAGAAGTGAATGGCAGGCCACGGCGGCCGCCGCGGCGACGTTGAGCGAGTCGATGCCGGCGGCCATGGGGATGCGCACGAGGTAGTCGACACGACGCATGGTGTCCTCACAAAGACCGAGGCGCTCCGAGCCGAGGACGATCGCGACCCGGGAGTCGGCCGTCATGGGAACGGTCGCGATGTCGTGAGCCTCCGGACGCGGGGTCAGTCCGCACACCACCCACCCTCGCTCGCGCAACACCGGGACCACCGACGAGACGTCGTCGACCCGACAGTGGCGCATGCGCAGGGCCACGCCCATCGACACCCGCAAGGCGCGCCGAGCCAACGGATCGGCGCTGTTGCGATCGAGGATCAGTCCGTCGACCCCGAACGCGGCCGCGCTCCGACAGATCGCGCCGATGTTGGTGGGATTGTCGACGTCCTCGGCGACGAGCAGATGTCGGCAGTGCGGCAAGGTCTCGTCGAGGGTCCGGGTCGGTGGACGATCGAACAGCGCTATGACGTCGAGGGCCACCCCGAGTCCGGTGAGCATCTTGCGGGCGTCGGCCCGCGCCGCGTACACCGGGACGTCGTCGGGCAGGGATTCGACGAGCGCTGCCGGGGCGTCGGCATCGGTGAGCACGGCGACGGGCCGACATCCCGCGGCCAATGCGCGCTCCACCACGAGGTCGCCCTCGGCGACGAACCGCCCGGCGCTCACCCGCTCGGCGGGCGGTAGTCCCTTGGCCATGCGGTCGGGGATGCGGCGCGGTCGCAACTCGCGCTCGCGCAATCGAAACTGTTCGAGACGCGGGTCGTCGGGGGAGTCGATCAGTAGTACCACGGGTACGACGACCAGTCGGGGTCGCGCTTTTCGAGGAACGACATCCGACCTTCCTGGGCCTCGTCGGTCATGTACGCCAGACGCGTGGCCTCACCCGCGAACACCTGCTGGCCCACGAGTCCGTCGTCGATGAGATTGAACGAGAACTTCAACATGCGCTGGGCGGTGGGACTCTTGGCGTTGATCTCACGGGCCCACTGCAATGCGGTGCGCTCGAGGTCGACGTGGTCGACCACTGCGTTGACCATGCCCATTCGATGTGCATCCTCGGCGCTGTACTCGCGTCCGAGGAAGAAGATCTCGCGCGCGAACTTCTGTCCGACCTGACGGGCCAGATAGGCCGATCCGAACCCTCCGTCGAAACTCGCGACGTCGGCATCGGTTTGCTTGAAGCGGGCGTGCTCGCGGCTGGCGAGGGTGAGGTCGGCGACGACGTGAAGGCTGTGTCCGCCGCCGGCGGCCCATCCCGGCACCACACAGATGACGATCTTGGGCATGAACCGGATGAGTCGTTGCACCTCGAGAATGTGCAGTCGCCCGCTCTTGCCGGGGTCGATGGTGGCCGCGGTGTCGCCGTCGGCGTACTTGTAGCCGTCGCGACCGCGGATGCGCTGGTCGCCGCCGCTGCAGAACGCCCAGCCGCCGTCCTTGGGGGAGGGGCCGTTGCCGGTGAGGATCACACAGCCGACGTCGGTGGACTGCCGGGCGTGCTCGAGGGCCGTGAAGAGTTCGTCGACCGTGTGAGGGCGAAAGGCGTTACGGACCTCGGGGCGGTCGAAGGCCACGCGCACGGTGCCTTGATCGACGGCGCGGTGGTAGGTGATGTCGGTGAAGTCGAAACCGGGCACGGGTTTCCACGCGGCGGGATCGAAGATCTCGGAGATCGGGCTCACAGGGCCAGTCTCGCAGGCGATTGACCAATTCGGCTCCCCGAATGGGATGTGCCCGTCGTCGCTCGGAGCGGGCCAACTACGCCCATGACGACACCTGGGCGGGCAAGGTCGGTACCTTGCTGCGGTGACTCGACGGGCGACACCTCTGCTGATCTGTGCGGCCGTGCTCGCCGGATGCGGCGGTAACGCCGCCGAGGGCTCGACCGTCCCGACGACCAGCGCGACCACGACGAGCACGAGCACGACGACCACGACAACCACGACAACCACGACCACGACGAGCACGACGACCACCACCACGGTCGTTCCCGGGACCACGAGTGTGGCCCCCGAGGTCGTGGCCTTGCCGGCCCCGTTGCCCGCGGTCGGGACGCGCAACGGAATGGGCACCTCGTTGATCCAGCAACGACTCCTCGAATTGGGATTCTGGTTGTACGCGGTCGACGGTGAGTACGGCCCGACGACCAAACAGGCGGTCATGGCGTTCCAGAAGTGGTCGGGCCTCGACCCGTCGGGTTCGGTGAACGAGGCCACGGCGGCGGCGCTCACGATGGCGACGGCGCGCCCCGTGGGGCAGAGCACGCAGAATTCGGTCGTCGTCGAGATCGACAAGACGAAGCAGTTGATGTTGATCACCGCGGGCGGCAAGTTGATCTGGGCCATCAACATCTCGTCGGGTAGCGGGCAGTACTACCTCGAGAAGAACCAGAAGGACCCGACGAAGTGGGAGACCGGTCGGTCGCTCACGCCCTCGGGCAGGTTCAAGGTGCAACGCGAACGCGCCGAAGGCTGGTGGGATGGTGACCTCGGTCAGATTTATCGACCGAAGTACTTCAACGGCGGAATCGCAATCCACGGTTCGAAGTCGATTCCCAACTATCCAGCCTCGCACGGGTGTGTGCGCGTCAGCACGGCGGCCATGGACATGATCTGGGGCTCGGGCTTGGTGCCGCTGAAAACGGCGGTGTGGGTGTACGGCGAGGACATCGAGGCCGAGGGCGAGCCACCGGTGATCCCGACGACGACGATCCCGGCGACGACGGTCCCGGTGACGACGATCCCGGCGGTGGCCCCGACGACGATTCTGGCGACGGCGATCCCGGTGATGGCCCCGTCAGCGCCCCCCACCCCCTAATACGCGACACAATGTCGCGTTAGGTATACGGGCGGTGTACACAAAGCGACAAT
>JBJTFY010000055.1:0-4151 GCA_046093625.1 Actinomycetota bacterium | reverse complement strand
GATCTCGGCCCGTCCACGGGTGACCGTGGTGTTCATGTACGCCATGCAACGCCGATCTCCGATGCCGGCGTTCGGATCGAGGACCGCATGGGTGTCCTTGCCCGCCGGGTGACTCTCACCGGTGAGTGCCGCCTCGTCGATCTCGAGATTGACGGCGACCACGATGCGACCATCGGCGGGCACTCGGTCGCCAGCCTCGACGATCACGATGTCGCCGGGAACCAAGTCGACGGTCGCGACCGACTGCACCTGACCGTCGCGTCGGACGCGGGCCGACGGTGACAGCATTCGTCGCAAGGCGTCGAGAGAGGCCTCGGCACGGTTCTCCTGGATGAAACCGATGAGGGCGTTGGTGAGAACGACGATCAACACCACCACGGGGGTCTTCACTTCGCGCGAGACGATGAAACTGACGACCGCGGCCGCCAAGAGGATGAGGATCAGCAGATCCTTGAATTGCGCGATGAATCGCTTCCAGGCCGGGGTGCGGACTTCGGCTTCCAGAGCGTTCTGACCGAATTCCTCGAGACGGTCGCGCACCTGCCCGGAGCTGAGGCCGCTCACCGAGGTGGCCAAACCAGCCATTGCCGCGTCGACGTCGGCCAAGTGTGGCTTCAACGAGACTTCAGATGTCGTCATCACCAAACCTTTCGGACGCGGCAATAGCCGTTGACCGAAGGTCTCTCCCTCCTTGCGGAGCCGGGCTGGGCGGTGAAGCCGTGGTGTCGACGTCGGTTCGTTGGTTTCCCAACGGGGATACTCCCCTTCGTGGGACAGACTAGGGACGGTTCGGGGGAGGGTCAATTCGCCCCCGGCGTTCGGAAGTGTGACGTCGGTCGTCGAGGAGTGGTCCATGAATGCTGAGTGGGTGGAAGACGAGTCCGGACTACATCGCTCTTGGGAGTTTCCGGATTTCTCCTCGGCCTGGGCATTCATGGGTCGTGTGGCCGTCGAGGCCGAGCGAATCGATCACCACCCCGACTGGTCCAACAGTTTCAACCGGGTGCGCATCACCCTGATCAGCCATGACGTCGGCCGGGTGACCGAACGCGACCGCCGGCTCGCCCGAGCCATCGATCTCATCGCGGAGGGTCACTCGGGCGAAGGCCGGTAATGTCGCGAGGCATGTCGATTGGCTGGAACGAGGTCGGGGCCCTGATCGAATCCTCGGGGCTGGCTCACATGGCGACTTCGACGGCGGGCGGTGACCCCCACGTGGCCGTCGTGTTCGTGGTGTGCGAAGGCGATCGCCTGACCCTCACCATGAGGGTGAGCTCGAAGAAGGCGGCGAACCTGCGGGCCAACCCCAGGGTGGCGATGATGTGGCAGGGCAACGGTGCAGAAACCTACGTCTGGGCCTCGGTCTCATTGGTCGATGACCCATCGGAGAAGAATCGAGTCTGGAACGGTGGCCTGTTCCCGTTCGACCTCGGACAGTTCTATGGCTCGGAACAATCATCGGATTGGATCGTGGCGCACATTCAGCCGGTGAGAGCAGTTGTCATGACCCAGACCGAGCGGGGTTTGGAACGACGTGAATGGACGCTCGGCGCGTGAGCGATACCCTGCGGACGTGATGACCGAAAAGCTGCATCCGAACGTCGTGAGGGTGGTCGAGGCCGGTCGGGCACGTGGCCTCGACATCGTTCCCCGCCGGTTTCCCGACGGCACCAAAACCGCGGCCGACGCCGCCGCCGCCATCGGGGTGGAGATCGGACAGATCGTCAAGAGTCTGATCTTCGCTGTGGATGGGGAAGTGGTGTTGGCGTACGTGAGTGGGGCCAACCAACTCGACGAGAAGCGCCTTGCCCTGGCGGCCGGTGGCTTGAAGTGCGCCCGGGTGGATGCCGACGTGGTGCGCGAGGCGACCGGGTTCCCGATTGGTGGAGTGCCTCCCTTTGGTCACAGCACTCAACTGCGTGTTTTCGTGGATCCGGATCTGTTGCAGTGGCCCGAGGTGTGGGCTGCGGCGGGCACGTGGAACGACGTGTTCGGCATCGAGCCGCACAAGTTGGTGGAAGCCAGTGGGGGAGCGGTCACCGACCTGAAGCGCGCGTGACACCAAGGGCGTACACTTCGACCATGGACACCTGGCAGAACCCGAATGAAGACGCACGCGGCGTCGACGTCGGCCAGATTCGCGAATTGTTGCGGATGTCGGTAGCCGAGCGCGTGCGCCAGATGGTTCATGCCGCGAATGTGCTCATGACAATGCAGGAGAATGTCCGCAGATTCGGTGAGAAGCAGCTTCGTTGATGTTCGACCCGGTTCGAATCTGCGAGATTCTCAATGAAGAGCGCGTGGAATATGTGATCGTCGGAGGCTTTGCGGCCGTCATCAGAGGTTCTTCCCTTCCGACCCGAGACATCGACATCGTCCCATCACGTGTTTCCGAGAATCTGGATCGACTGGCTCGGGCACTCAACCGTATGAACGCGGAGATCCGAATTGAAGGTGGCTCCGTTCCGACACGAATCGACGGTGCGTTTCTCGCCAATATGCCGTTCATGCTGAATCTTGTGACGGACTTCGGGGAAATGGATCTGACATTCACCCCGGCTGGTAGAGCTGGTGGATTCGACGGATGGCGAGTCGGGGCCACAATCGAGACCGTCAGCGAAGGCGTGACGGTTGTCGTGGCCTCTCTCGACGATGTCATAGATTCCAAACAAGCCGCCAACAGGGCGAAGGACCATCTTTCCTTGCCGTACCTCGAGTCCCTTCGGGATGAAATTCGCCGTCAAGCCAACGAGTGAGGAATGCCCGTCAATGGGATTGCCCATTAGTGGCGTGCCGCCCTTCGGTCACAGCACTCAACTTCGTGTGTTCGTAGACCCGGACTTGTTGCAGTACGACGAGGTGTGGGCCGCTGCGGGAACCTGGAACGACAACTTCGGTGCTGCACCTGCTGACATTGTGCGTGTTGCAGGCGGTGTGGTCACCGATTTGAAACGCTCCTAGAAGCCTTCATTATTCATGGTGGAAATGTTCATGATTTTGATGTTCTGGATGCTCAATCTGAAATGTCGTGTGGTGAACACCAAAGTGCTCCTCCATCCGGTGCTCGAGTTCGTCAAGTATCCAACCGGCACGCCCTTCGTTATGGAGTGTCTCACTCACAACTACATGAGCCGAGATCATTGGCGAATCTGAAGATGTTGACCACACATGAAGATCGTGGACATCGATAACTCCTTCGGTTGACAAGATGTCCTGTCTCACCTCTGACGGGTGAACATTTGCTGGGGCACCCTCCATGAGGATGTGAATCGCTTCACCTATTACCCCCCACGTTCTAGCGACAATCGCAATAACCACGATTGCTGTCGCAACGATGTCTAGTCGTGAGATGTCTGTTATTGACATCACCGCACCGGTGACAAGGACAACTGCGGAGGTGGCAGCGTCAGCAGCTACGTCAAGAAATGCTGTTCGGATGTTGAGATTTGATTTCGAGTGAGCCTTAAGGATCAACACCCCACAAAGATTCGCACTCAAACCGATAAAGGCAAAGAGAACAACTCCACTACCTGAAACTTCTGCAGGCGCATTCCATCGTCGTATTGATTCCCAAACCAGAAGCACGCACATGACGGAGATGAGAGTCGCATGAATCGTGGCGGAGAGAACCTCGGCCCGGAGATAGCCGAATGTTCTTGTGGGCGACGGGGGTCTTGCTGCAATGCGAGCAGCCAACAACGCAATGGCGATGCCGACCGCGTCGGGCAACTGATGGCCGGCGTCGGCGGCTAATGAAAGTGAACCCGTGATGGCAACTCCAACCCACTGGGCACCAACTACTACAAGCGTAATGACAAGGACGAGCCCCATGGCGCGTGAACTATCGACTCCTGACCCATGAGAATGAGAGTGAGATGACACAACTGAAAGTTAGTAAGGATGCGAATCCCTATGTGTAGGAACGATTCTCAATGTAGAACGTCGTCCACAAACTTTTGGTTTCCAAACCCATAGATGGCGTGCCTCCCTTTGGTCATGCAACTCAACTTCGTGTGTTCGTCGATCCGGACTTGTTGCAGTACGACGAGGTGTGGGCTGCGGCGGGAACGTGGAACGACAACTTCGGTGCCGCGCCAGCTGACATCGTGCGCGTAGCCGGTGGCGTGGTCACCGACCTGAAACGCGGCTGA
>JBJTFY010000054.1:0-2271 GCA_046093625.1 Actinomycetota bacterium | reverse complement strand
CAGCACACCGGAGTGGCCAAGGTGGAGGTACGCATCGACGACGGCGACTGGTTGGAGGCGTCGCTGAGCGAGGACCTCACCGACGATGCGTGGCGCTTGTGGACGCTCGACTGGGACGCCCGACCCGGCACGCACCAGATCCGCGTGCGCGCCACCGACAAGAGTGGCTACACGCAAACCGAAGAGGTGGCCAGCGTCGCTCCCGACGGTGCCACCGGCTGGCACACCCGCAAGGTCGAGGTGGACTGAGTCCGTCAGCCGACGTCGGAGACGTCGACCACGATCTTGCCGGTGTTGGTGTTGGCACCCATGGCCTCGTGCGCTTCGGCGATGCGCTCGAGTGGGAATCGTCGGTCGATGATCGGGCGCAACGCGCCGCTCTCGAACAAGGGGACGACCTCGGCGACGAACAGTTGGGTGATGGCGACCTTCTCTTCGAGCGGACGGGCGCGCAACGTGGTGCCGATCCACCGCACGCGTTTCGTCAGGAGCAAGCCGACGTTCACCGTCGTCGCCCCGCCACCCATGAGGCCGACTTGCACGATCGTTCCCTTGGTGGCGACCGCCCGCAGGTTGCGGTCGACCTCGTCACCTCCCACGACGTCGAGCACCACGTCGAATCCTCGTGGCACCGCTGCCGCGACGACCGACAACCAATCGTTCGGCCAGCGCTCGACCACCAGGTCGGCGCCGAGGTCGCTGCAGGCCGACATCTTGCCGGCCGAGCAGGTGACCGCGATGCGCGCACCGATTGCCTTGGCGATCTGGATCGCTGCGGTGCCGACACCCGACGCACCGGCGTGCACGAGGGCCCAGCGACCCGAGGTGAGTCCACCTTGCACCACGAGGGCGTCCCATGCGGTGAGGAACACCTCGGGAATGGCCGCCGCGTCGGCGAATCGCACCGTCGACGGCACCGGCATCAGTTGGCGCTCGTGGGTGCACACGAACTCGGCGTACGCACCGCCGGACTCGATGGCCATCACCTTGTCACCGGGTTTCCACGTCGTGACGCGCTCGCCGACGGCGCTCACCACGCCGCAGTACTCGAGTCCGGGGATCTCGAGGGCCTGGCCACGCCGAGGGTCGGGATAACCGCCCATCCGTTGCAAAATGTCGGCACGATTGAGCGCAGTGGCTCGCACGGCGACCAGCACCTCGTCGGGTGCGGGCACCGGTGTCGGCACGTCCTCGATGGTCAGAACCTCCGGACCGCCGTGCGAACGCAAGACGACGGCGCGCATCGGCTCAGGACATCTTCTGTTGCAGGCGACGATCGAGGGCCGCGAGGTAATCCTCGGTGGTGAGCCACGGCTGATCCTTGGAGATCAGGATCGACAAGTCCTTGGTCATTTCGCCGCCCTCGACACTCTCGACGCACACGCGCTCGAGGTTCTCGGCGAACTCGATGAGCTTGGGGTTGTTGTCGAGCTTGCCACGGTGCTTGAGGCCGCCCGTCCATGCGTACACCGACGCGATGGGGTTGGTCGACGTCTTGTTGCCCTTCTGGTGCTCGCGGTAGTGACGCGTGACGGTGCCGTGAGCAGCTTCGGCCTCGACGGTCTTGCCGTCGGGGGTCATGAGCACCGAGGTCATCAGACCCAACGAGCCGTAACCCTGGGCCACGGTGTCGGACTGCACATCGCCGTCGTAGTTCTTGCACGCCCAGACGTAACCGCCCTCCCACTTCATGGCGCAGGCGACCATGTCGTCGATGAGACGGTGTTCGTAGGTGAGTCCGGCCTTGTCGAAGTCGGCCTTGAACTCGGCCTCGAACACTTCCTGGAACAGATCCTTGAACTGGCCGTCGTAGGCCTTGAGGATCGTGTTCTTGGTGCTCATGTACACCGGATAGTTGCGGGCCAGGCCGTAACGGAACGACGCGCGCGCGAAGTCGCGGATGCTGTCGTTGAAGTTGTACATGCCCATCGTGACGCCGCCGTCCTTGCCGAACTTGGCGATCTCCAGCTCGACGGGCGCGCCGCCATCGCTCGGCGTGTAGGTGATGGTGACGGTGCCGGCGCCGGGCACCTTGAAGTCGGTGGCCTTGTACTGGTCGCCGTGCGCGTGACGACCGATCACGATCGGCTTGGTCCAGCCCGGCACGAGACGCGGGATGTTGTTGCAGATGATGGGCTCGCGGAACACCACACCGCCGAGGATGTTGCGGATCGTGCCGTTGGGCGACTTCCACATCTTCTTCAGTTTGAACTCCTCGACGCGGGCCTCGTCGGGGGTGATGGTGGCGCACTTGACGCCGACTCCGTGCTT
>JBJTFY010000053.1:0-5935 GCA_046093625.1 Actinomycetota bacterium | reverse complement strand
CCGCCAAACCCTTGTCCGCCAACGTCCGCGAAATCGCCGCCGTCAACGTCGTCTTACCGTGGTCGATATGACCCATCGTCCCGATATTCACATGCGGCTTCGTGCGCTCAAACTTCGCCTTCGACATGGCTTTCTTTCCTTTTGGGTAGGTGCTTGGTAGCTCGTGGTGTCAAGGAACACGTCCGAACCGGGACGAGCCCGACCGGACAGAAAGGCGATGCTACAGGCGGGGGCGGGGGTTGCAACCGGGGTCAGCCGACGATGGTGACCGTGCCGGTCGACCCGTCGACCGTGATGAGGGCACCCTCGGGGATACGGCTCGTGGCCTGGATCACCGACACGGCACACGGGACGCCGAGTTCGCGACTCACGATCGCGGCGTGGCTGCCCACGGCCCCCACGTTGACGACCACGCCACCCACCGAGAGGAACAACGGCGCCCACGAAGGATCGGTGGTGGGGGCCACCAGGACGTCGGTCGGATCCATGTCGGGGGCGTCCATCGGGTCGAGAACGATGCGCGCCCGGCCGGTGATCACCCCGGGGGCACCCGGGCCGCCCTGCAGAACGTCGCCGACCTTGGCCACTTCACCGCCCACCGCGTTGCGTCGCGGCCAGGTGTGCACGGGCTCGTCGCCGCGACCGTTGCCCACGATGTACGGGGGCTCGAGGTGATGCAGTTCCTGGAAACCCACCTCGCGCTCGGCGATGACCGCGGAGTACTTAGAGGGGTTCGCGACGAAATCGTCGAGTTCCTCGTCGAGGAGGTTGAAGATGTGGTGGTGATCCGGGATGACCCCGGCGGCGACCATGCGTCGACCGAGTTCGTACATCGCCAACTTCACCTCGTGGATGAGGCGGATGCAGGCGTACTTGCCCTGCTCGCGCCACTGCAGCCAATTGGCGGCCGAGAACAGACCCGCCGCCAGCGTGCCGCTCGCTTCGGCATCGGCCGCGACGACGCCCATGAGGTCGGCGGTGATGCGCTCACGCTCGACCGCCGCGGCGGCCTTGGCACGGTGGGGTGAACGGTCGTCGCTCTGGCCCCGCAGGCGGTCGACCATGCCGAGGGCGATCTCGGGCCGGGTGGTCCAGGAGTCGGGGCGGCAATCCCATTCGTTCGGAGCGCGATGGCCGTGCACCCGCATCAGGTCGTCCCACGCGGCGAAGAACGCGGCGTTGGCCGCGTCGGTCCGGTCGAGTCGGTCGAGCAACCCGTCGACGCCGGCGTCGAACGCCGCGGTGAGCGACGGTGACGCGTTCACGAGGCGGCTGATGTCCCACATCGCGAAGGAGGCCTCGGCGGACTCGACGTTGCCCACCGCGCTCAACACCTTCACGGCGTCCTCCGAGCGGCCGATACCTTCGCACACCGCTTGTACGGCACCGGGTCCGAGCGAGGCACCGAGGCACACGACCGTGTAGGGAATCCAGGCCTCCTCGACCTTGGTCGTCATGCGACGCGCGTAATCGACCAGTTCGGTGTTCGAGAGTTTCGACATGTCGGGACGCTCGGCCACCGCGCGCATGGCCATCGCGGAGGCATCGTGCATGCGCGGGTACGACGGGGTCGACATGACCCAGCCCATCGTCTCGGCGAGCTTGGCGCTCTGGGCCTCGTTCACGTCGTCGGGATGCGGCTCGTACGGGGGCACGCCGGGGTGGTCGCCGAAGTACGCCTTGTCGATGGCCTCGGCGGTTGCTCCGGGCATGCGTTCGCCCATCAATCGGCTGAGGGACATCGGGTTGTAGAAGTACCCTCCTCGGTTGCCGAACACCTGCAACGGAGTGAGGTCGTACTCGCTCACGTCGACCACGCCGAACTCGACGAAGCCCTTGGCGACACCGGGGTTGCAGCCGCGCATCCAGACCATGCTCCAACCGAGCACGCTGAACGGATCGGGCCCCACCTCGTCGGCGTTGGCCCGCGTGTAATACGGGAACCGCGCGCTGTTCGGAGTGTCGGTCAACCAGCGTTCCATCGTCATCTCCCCTCACCCAATGACGAGCGAACAATAGTGCGCGGGTAGGTTCGCTCATCAATGGAGCGTTCCCAGCACGACGCGATGACGACCGTACGCGCGGTGGTCTTCGACTACGGCGGTGTCATCATCTCCCCCATCGTCGACAAGGTGGCCCGTCTCACGGAGCGATTCGGGGTGAGCATGCCCGAGTTGCTGGAGGTCCTCCTCGGCCCCCGCGAGTCGGGGGACCATCCGTGGCAGCGGTGCGAACGGGGCGAGATCGGGGTGGCCGACATCCAGGGTTTGCTCGAACCATGGGCACGGAGCGCGGGTCTCTCACTGCACGGTGACGAGATCGACGTCCTGATGGAGCCCGGTTACGAGGTGCTCGGTGCCATGGTCGAGCGGATCGGTCGACTCCGGTCCGCCGGCTACCGCACCGCGCTGCTCACCAACACCTTCGCCGAGTACCGCGAGACGATGCAGCAGGTGGTGCCCTTCGACAACTTCGACGTCGTCGTGGAGTCGTTCGCCGTCGGGGCGCGCAAGCCCGAGCCGGCGATCTACGAGGCGACGGCGCGGATGCTCGCGGTCGAACACCGCGCGATCCTGTACCTCGACGACTTCGACCAGAACCTCGAACCGGCACGGCGCCTCGGGTGGCAAACGGTGCACGTGACCGGATTGGCCCAGTCACTCGGAGAACTCGATCGACTCGCCCCGTTGGCGTGACGCGTCAGCTCCACTCGTTCCAGCGGATGAAGGTCTCGGCCGGCGGACGTTTGGCCAACTTGAAGTCGGTGCCGATCGTGTACGCGACGGGGAAGAGTCCGGCTTGGGTGAACTGTTCGTAGGGGATGGCGAAGCGCTCGGCCACCAACTTCTCGTCGCCGAGGTGCAAGGTGGTCCAGCACGAACCGAGTCCGCGCTCGCGCAGAGCGAGCATGAAACTCCAGACCCCGGGAAGGATCGAGCCCCAGCGCGAGGCCTGTCGCGACACCGGAGTCGACTCGGTCATGCGGTCGGCGAGCAAGGGGATGACCAGCATCGGAACGCGAGCCATGTTGTCGGCGAGGTAGGCACCCGACTCCTGCACCGACGAGCCCGCTCGTTCCTCGACGGGCTTGCCCGGATTCGCGGCGTAGGCGTGGAAGCGCTCGCGGTAGATCTCGGCGAGGAAGTCCTTGCCGGCCTGGTCGTCGATGATCAACCACCGCCAGCGCATCGAGTTGCTACCACTGGGCGACTGGTGGGCGATCTCGATGCACTCCGTGACGATCTCGCGCGCCACCGGGCGGTCGAAATCGAGGCGCTTGCGCACCGATCGTGTCGTCGTGAGTACCTCGTCGGCGCTCAGCCCGAGCTTCGCCATCAGTAGGGCATCGTTCCGCCGTCGACCGGGAACAGCACCCCGGTCAGATTGCGGGCGGCGTCGGTGGCCAGCATCACGGCGACGGCGGCGACCTCTTCGACCTTGTTCGGTCGCTTGATGGCCGACTCCGAGGCGAACAACTCGATCAGGGCGTCGTACCCGTCGAGGCCCATCGCCACGGCCGAATCGGGTCCGGTGGCGCGCACGATGTCGGTCTCGATGATGCCGGGGAGGATCGCGTTCACCGTGATGCCGAGCGTTCCCACCTCGTGCGCGGCGGACTTCACGAGTCCGTTGACCGCGTGCTTGGTGGTGACGTAACCGGGGATGCCGGGCTTGCCGAGCTTGCCCTCCACCGACGACGTGACGATGATGCGACCGGACTGCCGCGGGATCATGTGCTGCAAGGCGCGACGCATGCCCCAAAAAACGTGGTTCAGGTTCCAGTCGACTTCGAGCGCCCACTCTTCGTCGGTCATCTGCGCGACGGGAGCGGTCATCTGCACTCCACCCGAGTTCAAGCAGCAGATGTCGAGCTTTCCGTACTTCTCGATGGTGAAGTCGATGAGTCCCTCGACCACCGACTGCTTCGACGAGTCACCGGCGAAGAACGCGGCGCGGTTGCCGGCGTTCATCTCGTTCAGGCACACCTGACCCTTGGCCGCGTCGCGGCCGTTGACCACCACCGTGGCACCTTCGGCGAGGAAGGCGTCGGCCATGGCCCGCCCGATGCTGCGGGTTCCGCCCGTGATGCAGGCGACTTTTCCGTCCAACTTGCCCATGTTCATTCCCCCTGTGTCAGTACGGCGAGGTGCCGCCGTCGATCGAGATCATCGATCCCGTGATTCCTGCCCCGGCGTCCGAGGCGAGCAGCACCGCGACCAGGGCCACGTCCTCGCACTCGTTCAATCGCTTCACCGCCGACTCCTGTGCGAACAGGTTCAGCAGTCCCTCGTAGGTGAGACCCATCGCCTCGGCGGCACCCGGACCCTGCGCCATCATGACGTCGGTCTCGATGGCGCCCGGGCAGAGCGCGTTCACCGTGATGCCGAGCGTGCCCACCTCCTTGGACGCCGACTTGCACAAGCCGTTGATCGCGTGCTTCGAGGCGACGTAACTCGAGATGGCGGGCTTGCCCACCTTGCCTTCGACCGAGCTCATGGCGAGGATGCGCCCGTATTGCTGCGGGATCATGTGCTTCAGCGCCGCCTGCATGGTCCAGAACGTGTGCCAGAAATTCCAGGTCATCGCGTCCTGCATGGACGCGTCGGTCATGTCGACCACCGGCGCGTAATCGCTTCCGCCACCGGCGTTGGGAACCATGATGTCGATGCGGCCGAAGTGCGCGACCGTTCCGTCGACCACCTTGATGCAGTCTTCCTTCTTCTTCACGTCACCGGCGATGAAGTGAACGCGGTCTCCGGCGTTCAACTCGACGATCGAGCGTTGGGCCTTGGCCGCGTCCCGCCCGTTGATGACCACCTTTGCTCCCTCATCGAGGAACGCCTTGGCGATCGCCAATCCGATACCCCGTGTCCCACCCGTGATGCAGGCGACACGGCCGTCGAGTACTCCCATGACACTCCCCCTTCGACCTTACGGTTCCGCCCAAGTTACTCAGGCGCCACGGGTCGTCAAGAAGCGGAGCGCGGTCACTCTCCGCGGGTGCGCTTGATGATGTCGGAGGCGATGGCCTCGGGCACCTGCTGGTAGGAGTTGAACTGCATCGTGTACGTGGCGCGACCCTGGGTGCGCGAACGCAGGTCGGTCGAGTAGCCGAACATCTCCGACAGCGGGATCTGGGCCCGGACGACCTGGGTGTTGCCCCGGGCCTCCATGCCCTCGATGCGACCGCGACGGCTCGACAGGTCGCCCATGACGTCACCCATGTACTCCTCGGGGGTCACCACCTCGACGGCCATGATCGGCTCCATCAGAACGGGGCGCGCGGCCTCGGCGGCCTTGCGGAACGCCTGCTGTCCGGCGATCTTGAAGGCCATTTCGCTGGAGTCCACGTCGTGGTACGCGCCGTCGACGAGGGTCACCTTCACGTCGACGGTCGGGTAGCCGGCCAGCACGCCGTTGTCGAGCGCGCTCTGCAGACCCTGGTTGGTCGGGTTGATGTACTCGCGCGGGATGCGACCGCCGGAGATCTTGTCGACGAACTCGTAGCCCTTGCCCGGGTTCGGCTCCATGTCGATCTTGACGACGGCGAACTGACCCGAACCACCGGACTGCTTGATGTGGCGGTACTCGACCGACTCGACCTTCTTCGTGACGGTCTCGCGATAGGCCACCTGCGGCTTGCCGACGGTCGCGTCGACGTTGAACTCGCGCTGCATGCGGTCGACGAGGATCTCGAGGTGCAACTCGCCCATGCCGGAGATGACCGTCTGACCGGTCTCCTCGTCGGTGCGCACGCGGAAGGTGGGGTCCTCGTCGGACAGCGACTTGAGGGCCTTGCCCAACTTGTCCTGATCGTCCTTGGTCTTGGGTTCGATGGCCACGTGGATCACGGGCTCGGGGAACTCCATGCGCTCGAGGATGATCGGGTTGTTGCGATCACAGAGCGTGTCACCGGTGGTGGTCTCCTTGAAAC
>JBJTFY010000052.1:0-10689 GCA_046093625.1 Actinomycetota bacterium | reverse complement strand
TCTTGAACTTCTGCGCCCCCGGCTCCCAGACCGACATCGTTCGTAACTTGGTGGACCACTTGGTCGTGGACGGACTACTGGTGTGCGGCTGGTCGCAAGAACTTCGGGCCGACGCTTATGTGTGGGCTGACTTCGCCCGCGACGCCCGCGATGCCGGAGCGCGCCTGGCCGAGACCTGGACGAACTGGGACGGGATGAACTGGGACGGGATGAACTGGGACGGGATGAACTTGGGCGGCGAACCGGTGCGCAACAGCGATTATGCGGTGATCACCGTGATCAAGAACCCGTGATCACGTTCTCGTGATCAGGTTCTCGTGATCACTTCTCCGTCAAACGACGGGCGATCACCTTGAGGCACAGCGTCTCGTCGGCGCCCTCGAAGATGCTCAACACGCGGGCATCCACGAAGAGTCGGCTCACCGAGTATTCCTCGGCGTATCCGTAGCCACCGTGAATCTGCATGGCCTCGCGACTGACCCACTCGGCGGCCTTGCACACGTAGGCCTTCACCATGCTGGCTTCGGTGGTGCCGACACCCTTGGCCATCAGACGCGCCACTTGATAGCCGAACTGACGACCAGCCTGGATGAGCACCGCCATGCGACCGAGCTTGACCCGGGTGAGTTGGTACTCGGAGATGTTCTTGCCGAACACGTTGCGATTGTGCGCGTGGTCGTACGCGGCCTCGTAGGCGGCCTGCATCACCCCGACGGCGCGCGCGGCGGTCTGCAGGCGACCGTTCTCGAAACCTTCCATCTGGTAGTAGAAGCCCTTACCGAGCCCACCTTCTTCGCCGATGAGGTTCGTGGCCGGCACCCACCAGTTGTCGAGGGCGATCTCGTACGAGTGCATGCCGCGATAGCCGATGGTGTCGATCGGACGGCCTTCCATCTTCCCCGTCGAGCCGTCGGCGCGGACCTGTTGGGTGAACTCGAAGCCGTGCGCCTCGCCACGGGGTGTGGGCACGATGAAAAGGCTCAGCCCCTTGTGGGTCTTGCTGCGGTCGGGGTCGGTGCGCGCCAACAGCATCAGCACGTCGGCGCGACCGGCGAAGGTGCACCAGGTCTTGACGCCGTTGATCACGTAACCCGCCGTGCCGTCGGGACCTTCGGCCGGCGTGGCGGTCACCTTCAGCCCCGCGACGTCGCTTCCGTAGTCGGGCTCGGTCACCGCGACCGCGGCCATCACCTCGGCGGTGGCCAACTTGGGCAACCACTCGGCTTTCTGGGCTGCGGTGCCGCCCTTGACGAGGGCCCGGGTGAGGATCTCGGGTCGGGTGATGAGCGAACCGCCGATACCGAGGCTGGCGCGGCTGAGTTCCTCGGTGGCCACGACCATTGCGAGGTACTCGCCCTCGCCGCCCTCGGAGAACCCGCCGTGCTCGACCGGCACCGACAAGCCGAAGGCGCCCATCTCGGCCAGACCGGAAATGATCTCCTCGGGGACGTCCTCATTGAAGCGGTGCACGTGCTCGGCGCGCGGCGCGATGACCTTCTCGGCGAACGAGCGGAAGGTGTCCTGCACCATCTCGAAGTCCTCGTCGAGGTGACGCGGACCGGGCACGTCGGCCAACGACGCCACGAACTCGGGATCGCGGAACATCGTCACGAAGGGGAGGGCCGCCGCCAACGGGTTCGGATCGAGTCCCCACATCGCCTCGCGACCGATCAATTTGGAGATGAGATCGTGGGCCATGTCGGCGGTGAAGGCACAGGTGATGAGTCCCTCGTGCACTCCCTTGGCGCCGTAGTCGAGCATCGATCGCGCGGTCTCCACCGCCGACGCCGCGTGGGCGAGGTCGTACGCGAGAACCTGGTGAACGTCGGCACCACCGATCGACGCGAGATGACGCAGGCCCTTGCCCACCGCACGCGATGCCATGTCGATGACCTCGGCGGCGGTCTGCAGGTCGGGGAGGATTGGAGAGTTCATGGATGGGGAGTTCACGGAAGAGTTCTCGGACGAGGCGTTCACGGGCGAAACGCTACCTATCGGCCCCCGATGCGGGGGAAGTCGGGACGGGGGACCGACCGCCGTCGGAGTGGTCAGCGGTCACCTCGCCCGGGTGTGCGACGATGGTCCGGTGAGTGACACGGCCGACGATCCGACTCGGAGCGTCTGTGTCTACTGCGGGTCGAGTTCGGGTGCGGACCCCCGCTACGCCGCCCTGGCCGGCGATCTCGGGCGGGAATTGGCGCGGCGCGACGTGGGTCTCGTCTACGGGGGCGGGCGAATCGGACTGATGGGTCTGGTGGCCGACGCGGTGCTCGACGGCGGCGGACTCGTGCGCGGGGGGATCCCCTAGCACCGGGTCCGTGCCGAAACCGCCCACCTCGGTCTCGACGCCCTCGAGGTGGTGACGTCGATGCACGAGCGCAAGGCCCGGATGGCCGAGCTCTCGGACGGTTTCGTGGTGTTGCCCGGTGGCTTCGGCACCCTCGACGAGGTGTTCGAGATCCTGACCTGGAACCAACTGGGCCTCATCGCCAAACCGGTCGTGTTCCTCGACGTGGCCGGCTTCCACGAACCGCTGGTGCGCATGGTCGATCACATGGTCGCCACCGGTTTCGTGAGCCCGGCGTTCCGATCTCTGGTCACGGTGGCCGACACGGTCGAGAGTGCCGTCGACCGCGCGATCGGTCCGGCTCCGGTGGTGTCGGGGAAACTGCGCGACCTCGACATCACGGCGAAGCGGAGCACGTTGTGAACGACGAAGTCGTGAACAAAGACATCGTGAACAAAGACATGATGAACGACGATGTTTTTCCGGGCGGCGACTGGGAGACGGCGGAACCCGACTCGTCGGTCGACGTCGCGCGCGTCGACGCGTCACTCGACGCCTTGTTCGGAGTTCGCGACCAGCCACCGGGAACGTCGTTGGCGACGGTGGTGGTGCACCGCGGACGAATCGTGCGCGAACGCTACGGGCACCAACCGGACACGGCGTTCGGTCCCGGTGGGCCGGTCGACCGGGACACCACGCTCATCTCGTGGAGCATGGCCAAGAGCATCACGCACGCCGTGGTGGGCACGCTCGTCGACGAAGGTCGACTCGAACTCGACACGCCGGTGAACGTGCCGGAGTGGCGAGGATCGCCCCGGGCCGCGATCACGTTGCGGGACTTGTTGCGGATGCGCGACGGACTCGCCTTCGTCGAGGACTACGTGCTGGACGAGTCGGGCAACGTCGTCTCGGACGTGATCGCGATGTTGTTCGGGGCCGGAGCCGACGACGTCGCCGCCTACGCGCGGTCGCGACCGTCGTCCCAGGCGCCGGGCTCGTCGTGGTCGTATTCGTCGGGAACCACCAACATCGTCTGCTCCCTGATCGGCGACGTGGTCGGTGGCCGGGAGGCAGTGGAGGCGTTGTTGCACGACCGGTTGTTCGCTCCGTTGGGCATGGTTTCGGCGTCACCGCGCTTCGACTCCGCCGGCACCTTCATCGGCTCGTCGTACGTGTACGCGACCGCGCGCGACTTCGCACGGTTCGGGTATCTCTACCTGCACGGTGGTGTGTGGGCCGGACGACGAGTGTTGTCGGAGTCGTGGGTCGACACGACGCGCGACATGCACGCCGTCGATCCCGAGAACGGCCACGGTTATTCGTGGCACTGGTGGTGTTGGAACGCCGACCCGCGGACGATCGCCGCCCTCGGGTACGAAGGTCAACGCACGATCGTCGATCGCGATCGCGAGCTGGTGGTCGTGCACCTCGGCAAGTGGGTGGCCGAGACCCAGCCGATTCTCGACGGACATCTTTCGTCGATCATCGCGGCATTCCCGCGCCGCTGACACGTGGCTGACACGAGATGGCCACCTGACCCGGTGTGCACGGGCCGCGCGGCAGAAACTGCTAGGAATAGTGCATGTCTGAAGCGGTGGGCGATGGCGTCGGGCCCTCTCGCTCCCGCACCGACGACAGCGGATCTTTGCGTCGTCGGGCGCGTCGTCGCGCCTTGATCCGCACCTTGAAGGTGCTGGCGATGCTCGCCGTCATCTACTTCTTGATCCTCAACATCCCCGGGTTGCGCAACGCCGTCGACCAATTGAGCGACGTCAAGCCCGGACTCCTCGTGCTGGGTCTCGGCCTCGAGCTGGTGGCGTTGTATTGCTACTCGGTCATGACCAAGGCCGCCCTCGGACCCGTCGCCGATCACCTACCGGTGTGGCGGTTGTTCCGCATCCAGTTGTCGACCCGCGCGTTGGCGAGTCTCGTGCCCGGTGGCAGCGCGGCCGGTTCGGCGCTCGGATATCGACTGCTCACCGTCTCGGGGATACCCGGACCCGACGCCGGTTTCGCGCTGGCGACGGCCGGGCTGGCCTCGGCGGTCGTGCTCAACCTCATCTTGTGGTCGGGACTCATCGTGTCGATTCCGATCCGCGGGGTGAACCCCGTGTACGGAACCGCCGCGGTCGCCGGAATCATCCTGATGGGTATCGCCGTGGCGATCATCGTGGGTCTCATCGAGGGTCAGGAGCGCTCCGAGAAGTTCCTGCGCGCCGTGGCCCGCCGACTCCATCTCGACGAGGACCGCGCGGGCGAGGCGGTGCGCCACATCGGATCACGCATGCAGGAGCTGTCGGCCGACCGGGCGATGTTGCGGCGGTTGGTGGGATGGGCGGCCGCCAACTGGCTCATCGATGCCGCGGCGCTCTGGGTCTTTCTGCGTTCGTTCGGAGGATCGTTGTCGGTCGACGGACTGATCGTGGCGTTCGGACTGGCGAACGTGCTCGCCGCCATTCCGATCACTCCGGGCGGCCTCGGGCTCGTGGAAGCGACCTACGTGCCGGTTCTGGTGGGCTTCGGTCTGCCCCGGGCGACGGTGGTGGTCGGGGTCCTGTCGTATCGCATCGCGCAGTACTGGCTCCCGATCCTGTTCGGCGGAGCCATGTACCTGTCGTTGCGGGTCGGACCGTGGTCGATCGGCCGCCAACAGTTGCAACCGTTGCGCGACGTGGTGGCCACGGCGGGCGTGCAGGACGAACGCATCCTCGACTTCTCGGAGCGATTCCCCGCCAAGGAGCGCACCGGTCAGATCCACGCGCCCTCGGAGGCCGAGTTGCTCGAAGCCGCGGACCAGCGGCGTGCCCGCGAGCAACGCGAACGTGACGAGTTGGAAGCCGAGTCGCTCTCGCCGTGGGGCGGCCCCGTCGACCCGGGGATGCTCGGTCCCGATCCGCAGCCGGACGTCGCGGGCGCCCGTGACGATGACGAGTCGTCGACGGGGCAGGGCTAGTTTCGGGGCATGACAGTTCACGAGCGTCCCTTTGGCCGTCATCTCGAGGATTTCGTCGTCGGCGACGTGTACCGACACTGGCCGGGCAAGACGATCACCGAGTACGACGACCATCTGTTCTGCATGATCACGATGAACCACCATCCGTTGCACACCAACGACTGGTTCGCGGCCAACAGCGTGCAGGGTCGCAACGTCGTCGTGGGCAACCTCGTCTATTCGCTCGTGCTCGGCATGAGTGTCCCCGACGTCAGTGGCGCGGCGATCGCCAACCTCGAGGTCGAGACCCTGCAGCACAAGTTCCCCACGTTTCACGGTGACACCATCCATGCCGAGACGCGCGTGCTCGAGGTGCAGGAGAGCAAGTCGAAGAACGATCGCGGAGTGGTCACGGTCGAGACCAAGGGGTTCAACCAGGACGGCAAGGAAGTGTGTTACTTCCGTCGTCGGGTGATGGTCTGGAAGCGCGAGTTCGCCCCGTCGCGTCAGCGTCCCTACGACGGTGACGGCGCCTGGGACCAGGCCTGACCGCACGGGCAGTGCTCGATCCGAACGCGATTCACCGCGACGTCTTCGCGTGGATCGCCCCGCGCCTGCGCCAACTCCCGTGGCGCGACACGCGCGATCCGTGGGCGGTGCTCGTGAGCGAGGTGATGTTGCAGCAGACCGGTGTCGAACGGGTGCTGCCCAAGTGGGAGCGGTTCATGGAGTGCTTCCCCACGCCGGAGGCGTGCGCGTCGGCCCCGCTCGGAGAGGTGCTGACGTTGTGGCAGGGGCTCGGTTACCCGCGACGTGCGCGCAACCTGCACGCCGCCGCGCGCCGAGTGGTCGACGAGCACGGGGGCCGGGTTCCGGCCACGCTCGACCAGTTGTTGGACTTGCCCGGGGTCGGTCCGTACACGGCGCGCGCCGTCTTGGCCGCCGCCCACGAGAGCGACGCCGCGGTGGTCGACACCAACATCGCCCGGGTCCTGGCTCGGTTCCACGGCCGCACCCTCGCGGCTCGTGCGGCACAGCAACTGGCCGATGAGTGGATGCCCTCGGGAGAGGCCTGGTTGTGGAATCAGGCCCTCATGGATCTCGGGGCGACCGTGTGTCGACCCCGTCCGGGTTGCGCGGACTGCCCCCTCGTCAGGGGGTGCGCGTGGCGCGGCGAAGGAGACGATCCGAGCGTCGGTTCGGCCGGGGTCAGCACGACCCAACCGCGCTTCGAGGGTTCCGACCGTCAGGCCCGTGGCCGTCTGCTGAAGGAGTTGTCGACCAATCGCGACGCGGTCGACATCGCCGACGTCGCCACCGTGATGGGACGCGATTCCGACCGGGCCGAGGTGCTGGTTGCGGCGCTCGTCGACGAAGGACTCGTCGTGAGGATCGGCAACCGACTGCGCCTACCGTGACACCGCCGACGTGATCACCCGCGGGTGACAGCGGCGACGATCTCGGCGAGTGCGGCGTCGGCGTAGGCGCGCATCTCGTCGTCGGTACGGTCCTGAATCGGGTGAGGGGTGAAGACCCGGGCCACGTCGGGGAACCCGAGCGAGGCCGACTGCGCGTCGGCGGCCGAGACGAACTCCGACGATGCGACGAACACCCCGGGCACACCGCGCCGCTCGAGATCGACGATGTCGTGCACACTGCACGACGTGCAACTGCCTCAATCGGCGAGGGCCTCGATGACCACCTGGCACTGCGTGGCGATCTCGTGGCGCAGATCGACCGGGGCGGGTTTGGTGAACGTCGGCTTCTTGTAGCGGCGCACGTCGGCGCCCATCTCGCTGAGGCGCTCCTCGAGCCGGTCGATGAACACGTCCCCTCGCGCCTTGGAGATGTCGAGCAACCCGACCGTCAGACCCCGCAACGACTCCGGTCGCCCGACCCGCTCCATGGTGGCCACGCGACGTTCGTTCGTCGGGTCGAGCAGGAAGGTGGTGCTGCTGGTGGTGCTGCTGGTGGTGCTGCTGGTGGTGCTGCTCTTCGTGGTGCTGCTCATGTCGTCACCTGCCTCGTCACCTGTCTCGTCACCGGTTGGCTGCCGACGTCACCGTTGGCCCAGCCACCAATGATGGCAGAAAACAACCCGGCCCCACCGCCGGCGTGCACCAGCAAGATGCCGCCGGGACGGAACTTGGGGAGCGTCATCTCGCGGAAGCGATCGGGGACGCCCTCGGCGATGCCATTGGCGCCGCGCACGAGGTCCTCGCCGCTGATCTGCAAGCGAGCGTGCAGTTCGTCGAGCACCCTCTCGCGGTCCCAGCCGGCTTCGGCGTACACGCGGGCGTGCTCGGGTCCCATCACGAGGATCGCGTCGAAAGCCAGCACCGACTTGGGGTTGTGCAGGGTGCGCAAACAGGCGGCGAAGGTGTTGCTGAGGCTCTCGGGATCGCGCGCGAGTTGGTCGACCACGCACCGCGGGCCCTCGCCCGGGAAAACGGTGACGGCGTCGGCGTTCGGGTCGACGCCCCGACTCGCCGCCAGCGACGTCCAGGGTGAACCGATCTCGTCCTCGGCGAAACAGAACGAGATCTTGCCCGGGTTGCCGTGGGTGGCGCGGTCGACCTCGCCCGGTCGCCCGCCGCCGACGTTGCGCACGACCAGTTGCACCGCACGACCGATCGTCAGGTTGGCGCGGTTGCCCTGCCCGAAGACGTTCATACCGCTGTTCATGCCGATCGCGCGGGTGCCCGGCCCGTTGCACACGATCACGGGTCCGACGGGCATGGTGGTGGCCAGCACGCCGTGGATGTTGAAGGTGTCGTTGCATACCGCTTCGACGGCGGCGATGACCCACGGCAGGTACTCGGGTTTGCACCCGGCCATCACCGCGTTGATGGCGATCTTTTCGACCGTGACCTCGACCAGGTCGGGAGGCACGACGGCGACCACATCGGACGGAGCACGCGTGGTGCCGGTGAGCATGCGCATCACGCGCAACTCGGTGGGTGGAACGACGGGCAGTCCGTCGGTCCACCCGCGATCGAACATGGCCTCGAATTCGTCCTCGGCGGCGGCGGTCTCGATGCGACGGGCGGTGAGTGTGGTGGCGCCGAAACGCACGCGCAGGGTGTCGACGAGGTCGGGATCGACGCTCATCGAACCGCAGCCGGGCCGAAACGCCGGCAACGAAGGAGCCAGACCGTGCGCGCCGGTCACGCGCTCCCAGTCGTCGCGCGACCAGCCGACGGTGCGGTCCACCTCGCGCCCGTCGACCACCTTGATCACCGTCGGCACCGTTTCGACGTCGTGGTGCCAACTCACCGCCAGATCGGCGTCGTGGATCGCACCCAGTCCCTCGGGGAATCGCGGGTCGTCTTGCACGTACAGCGAGATGTTCGCTCCCGAAGCGCGCAGTTGTTCGATGGCCGGCACCACCATGCGGCAGGTTTCGCATTCGCGCTTCACGATCACCGTGAGACCGTCGACGAGTGTTGGCTTCGTCATGTCACTCGCCGAGGAAGGAAACGATCAGGTCGTTCACGTGGTCGGGTCGTTCGAGGTGCGAGAAGTGCCCGGCTCCGGCGACGAATTCGGCGCGAGCCGTGGCCGGCAGTTCGGCCGCGGCGAAGCGCGCGAGTTCGAGCCCCATGCATCCGTCGGTCTCGCCATGGATGTAGAGGAGCGGTTGCGACGGAATGGTCGACGACATGGCCTGCAGGTCGGCCAGGGCCGGATCGTTGTAGCCCGCGCCGAGCGTGGCCCGGTAATACCCGAGCGCGGCCTGCAGGTTGGCCGGGTCGCGCAGGCTCGGCTTCAGCAAGGCGAGTTCGTGCGTGGCGTCGAATCCGGGTGACCAGTCGTGCCACAGCATGTCGACGTACGCGAGGTCGTTGGCTCCAACCACCATGTCGGCGAAGGGGTGCTGGAAGAAGAACATGTACCAACTGCGCTTGATCTGGGCGAGGTTGGTGAGGAACGCCACGCCCACCGCGTTGCCCGGTGGCACCGCCGACATGACGACTTTCGACCACTGGTCGGGGCGGTGCACGGCGGCCAGGTTGGTGATGATCGAACCCCAGTCGTGCCCGATGATCACCGCGCGTTCGTCGCCCCCGAGGGCGGTGTGCAGGCCGACGGCATCGAGGGCCGAGGCCGCGGTCTGGAATCGCCCGTCGCTCGGAATCGCCGTCGGGGCGTACCCCCGCAGGAAGGGGGCCACCGCGCGGTATCCGGCGTCGGCGAGCCGGGGCAAAAGATGGCGCCAGGTGTGCGCCGAGTCGGGGAATCCGTGCAGGCAGAGGGCCAGCGGTCCCGGATTGTCGAGCCCGGCGGCCAGGTAGGTCATGGCCAGGCCGTCGACGTCGACGGTGTGAGTCGTGATGCCCGGGTTGCCTGTCATGGGCAAACCGTACCCCTCGGGATCGACCGCCCCGTACCCCGACTGCGACCAACGTCACCAGCGGGTCGGACCCCCACCCGTTCCGTATCCACCCGCGCGTCATTTAGCGTTCACCTCATCGAGGGGGTACACGAGCTCTTCGTCACGTTCTTTGGGGTTCGCGGCTCGACGCCGTGCCATGGCGATGACACCAGGCGATACGGCGGCAACACGTCGTGCGTCGGCCTCGTCGTTCCCGGCGAAGAGCCGTTGGTCTTCGACCTCGGAACCGGGTTGCGTTACTGCGGTGAACGCATCCCGGCCACCGGACCGTTCAAGGGCACCTGCCTGCTCACGCACATGCACTGGGATCACGTCCAGGGATTGCCGTTCTTCGTGCCCACTCTGCGCGACGGCGCGCACTTCGACATTTACGGTCCGGCCCAAGAGGACGGTCGGTCCGTGCGCGACGTGTTCGAGTCGATCATCAAGCCACCGATGTTCCCGGTGAGCGTCACCGAACTCCCGGGAACGTTCGTCTTCCACGACGTGAGCGACCACGAGTTCTCGATCGGAGGGCTCGAGGTGATGAGTCGTCTCGTGCCTCACGTGGGCAACACCCTCGGTTACCGCGTCACGCACCGGGGGACCAGCGTGGTGTATCTACCCGATCATCAGATGCCCGAGGACGGTTCGATGTCGATCACCCCGGGTGCGCGCGAGTTGTGCGAGGGTGCCGACCTGTTGATCCACGACGCCCAGTACACCCCCGAGGAGTTCGTGGGCAAGAGCAACTGGGGACACTGCACGATGGAGTACGCCGTGTGGGTCGCCATCGAGTGCAAGGTGAAGCGGTTGGCGCTGTTCCACCACGACCCGGTTCGCGGCGACGACGCCGTCGACGAGTTCCTCGAGCGGGCCCGACGTGCGTGTGAACCACACGGCATCGAGGTCATCGCCGCGACCGAGAATCAGACGCTGGCTATCCCCACCTGAGCGCCGTCAGCGCACTGCGAGCAACGGATCGTCGACGATCGTGCTCTCGAAACCGTCCGGACCAACGGCCTTGCCGCCGCGAATGGTGACCCGACGCATGCGACGTTCGGCGGTGCCGTAGTCGTCGGTGGCGTAGTGCAT